>DAOVQH010000013.1 GCA_030628755.1 Candidatus Cloacimonadota bacterium
ATCCCCGATTACTCGGGGATGACATTCAAGGAAAAACTATGAAATTAAAATTATTATTTCTATTAGTGTTAATTAGTGCTAATTCGTGGTTAAGTTCAACAACCTGGCATATAAAACAAGACGGAACCGGCAATTTTACCACTATTCAGGAAGGAATTGATGCATCGTCGGATTCAGATACTATTCTTGTCTATCCTGGAACATATTACGAAAACATAGATTATCTGGAAAAATCACTTACGGTTGCTTCGCTCTATATTATTACTCCTGCAGATTCTCTAATCAATCAAACCATTATCGATGGGAATCATGAATTTCGTTGCGTAAAAATTGATGAATGCGAAAATGCATCATTTATCGGTTTTACCATTCAAAATGGTTTTGCAATTCAAGAAGGATATTACGAGGCTTATGAAGGCGGAGGTATATTTATTAAATATACTTCTAATGCATTAATTGCAAATTGCATAATTAAAAACAATAAATCATATTTAGGTGGTGGTATTTATATTAGTTTCGGTAATGTTGTATTAAAAGGGAATACTATTTCATATAATTGGGGCCTACAAAGAGGTGGTGGTATATTTGTACATGGAGTAGACATAACTCTGCAATTTGATGAAACTAATTTAAATAATATTTTTCTTAATTATTCGGGAACAGGAGCAGATTTATTTATATCAGTATATACTGATATCACAGAAGTGATTGTTGATACTTTTACTGTAACAGAACCGGATTATTTTTTTATTGCATCTTATTTTGATTATACATTTTCTTGTTTAAATGCAAAGATAGAGCAAATAGATCAAGACTTATTTATTGCTCCGAATGGTAATGATAGTAACAGTGGATTGACTACAGATGATCCTCTGCAAACCATTGCCTGTGCACAAACATTGATTAAAAGAAATGATGAAAATCCCAACACGATCCATCTTGCCTCAGGTATTTATTCTCCTTCATTGAATAACCAAAGATTTCCGCTTAATATAAAGCATGGAGTAAAACAAGTGGGAATATCTCCCGATGAAACCATTCTTGACGCTGAATCTGAATCTCCTTTTTTCTTTCAATTTTCAAGTCATCAAGTAGAATTTGCTAAACTTGTAATGGAAGATCTAAGAATGATTAATGGAGAAAAACTTGGAACTTCGTTGGGTGGAGGAATAAATATTTATAATGCTGATATTAATTTATACAATGTAATTTTCGAAAACTGTAGTGGTTTATCATCAAATGCTATTTTATCTGAGAATGGGTATTGTAATCTTAATAATGTAATCATCAGAGATAATTTTGGAGGTAGAGGTATTTACTTGCAATCAGAATATAACTGCCCAAATCCAATTTTAGATGTAACTTTCACTAATACTAAAATTCAAAATAATCTACCAGGACCGTGTCCTGATGATGGCAGTGGCGGAGCTTTACATATTAGTGGTCATTTCAATATCCCAGGAGATTATAATGCTAAATTGATCAATTGTGAAATCACCGGAAACCATGATAATTTTTATAATCCTCTTACCGGAATGGGCGGCACTGCTGGTTTATATATGAAAGATATGGTTTTAGTAGATGCTGTAAATTGCACATTCGGAGATAATACACTTTCTTATGATACAGGTTGTGCGATAAGTGTAAATAATTCTGAGTTAAATTTATTTAATAGCATTTTGTACAATAATGACGGTTATTCTTTTAATCTTTGGGAAGATGCTGTAGTGAATATTTCACATTCACTCATCGAAGGTGGAGATGATAATGTAAACTATTATTACCCTCTTGCTGTCGTCAACTGGTTGGAGGGCAATATAGACGAAAACCCAATGTTTGATAGTTTGGGAACTTATCCATTTGCTCTTTTAGAGAATTCACCCTGCATAGATGCTGGCACATTAGAATTACCACCTGGAATTGAATTACCTGAATATGATCTTGCAGGAAATCCACGCATTGTTAACGGTATGATCGATATGGGAGCTTATGAGTATCAGGATTCTGTTTCTGTCTTAGATAATATTCAATCTTCAATATTCAATACTCAATTATCAAATTATCCGAATCCATTTAATCCGTCAGGTGCCGGACGCAGTCCTTCTACAACCATCAAACTTGAGCTTGCAGAATCCGGTAAAATTGAATTAGCAATTTATAATGTTAAAGGACAAAAGATAAAAACACTTATGGATGCATATTCCTGCAGAGGTCATTTTGATATTGTCTGGCGAGGAAAAGATGATAATGGCAAAAAAGTTGCCAGTGGGAATTATTTTATAAAATTAAAAGTAAATGGAGAAGAAAAGGCTGTAAGAAAATGTATCCTGCTTAAATAAATTTTAAATTGACCTTCCGTATAACAAAAAACAGCTTGCATTCAACTTAACACAAGATCCTTAGTACTTGTATCAAGTTTCACATGAAAGTTTTAAAGAAATTTGTTGCAATAAATCATCGAAAAATAAAATTCTCACCGATAATTTCTTAATTTTCAGGAGGGATAAATGCAGAATATTCCAAAGATCCAGGATGCAGACTTAAAAGGAAGAATCGTACTTATCAGGGTCGATCATAATGTTGTAAAAAAAGGAATAATCAAAGACCCATACAGGATTGATGCTTCACTGGATACAATTAAATATATCTTCAGTAATGGTGGAAAACCAATCTTGATGACACATGTAGGAAGACCAGGAGATAAAAAAACAGGAAAAATAGATATTTCAGAAAAAACATCAGTAAGCCCAATTGTTGATTATTTGAATGAAAAATTAAATCTTATATTTAAAACTCCAAAAATTGAAACTGAAGAAAGTTCCGGACTGCAGGATTTGAATGTTACAAATTATATTGATGACCTGGATTCCGGCAAAACAGATGGTTTATATCTTCCCAATACACGCTGGTTTGTGGGAGAGGAAAGCGGAGGAGAAAAAAGCGAAAAATTTGCCAGACAACTGGCTGAATTGGCAAATGTTTTTGTAAATGATGCTTTTGGTTCCTGGCAACCGCATGCTTCTACTTATCATGTTACAAAATATTTACCTTCTTATGCTGGTTTATTGATGCAAAAGGAGATCGAAAACCTGGATAGAGTTCTTAACCCTGCAAGACCTTTCCTGGCTGTAGTTGCTGGTGCAAAATTCGACACAAAAATTGGTCCTTTAACAGCTCTGTTGGAGTCTGCAGATTACTTGATTATCGGTGGAGTGATCTACAATGCTTATCTGTGTGCAAAATATGGTTTCAAGATACAAGGAATAACCGAGGATGATATTGAAGCTGCAAAACAATTTGTCGATCTTACAGGAAAATATCCGGAGAAAATTGTCGAATTACCCTATATTATCGAGTCTGACCTGTTAGAAGAAAAAGTCGAAGGGAAATACAGGATTCATAATATTAACGAGATCAAACCTGGAACAAAATTGAATTTTGTGCTGGACGTTTCACAGAAATCTTTTGAACAAAAAAAGATCCAGGATATTTTCCGAAATGCCAGAACCATATTTGTTAATGCAGTAATGGGATATACTCCAAATTTCTATGAAGGCACCATAGCTCTGAATTCCATTATAGATGAAAATATAGAAGCTGCCAAATTGTTTGGAGGTGGCGATACACTTCAGGAGTTTAAGACTCTCCTTCCCCAAGTTTACTCAAAAGCATTATATGATGAAAAATATTATTTCTTCACAGGTGGTGGTACGATCTTAAAAGCAATAAAAGAAGAATCAGTAGCGGGATTAGAACCAATAAAGGCACTAATAAAATAAAATGGTTTCTTCATTTTACATAAGAGCAATTGAAATTATAAAAAAAATTCCTGAAGGAAAAGTAGTTACATACGGTCAGATAGCAAAGTATGCAGGAAATCCACGAGGATCAAGACAAATCGCAAGGATATTACATTCATCTTCAGAAAAACATGAACTCCTCTGGCATCGAGTTGTTAACAGCAAAGGAAAAATTTCTTTTAAACCAGGTTGTGGTTTCGAACTTCAGAAGTCTTTATTAGAAAGTGAAGGAGTAATATTTGATAAAGACAAAAAAAATAATTTTGTAAAATATTCATGGAAACCCTTTGATTAAAAATATCATTCTTATCGTAAAATATACTAATAACTTGACTACTATATTAAAGTTTTTCTATTTAGTATTTTGAGAATTGTTATAAAATTTTATTTTAAATAGGAGGAAGTATGAAGAGATTTTACAAATGGTTGGTCATTCCTTTAATGATTTTTTCTTTTGTGATTTTCGGATGTGAGGAAGACCCATCAGGACCTGATGAACCGGGTACAGTAGAAGGTGTCGTTACACATCTGAATACTGGCGGAGCAATAGTTGGTGCCGTTATAAATGATGGAACTGCTGATGTTGCAACCTCTGGAACCGGTGGAAACTATTCTTTCGAAATAGATGAAGGAACTTACACTTTTACATGCACTGCCGAAGGTTATAATATGCAGGTTGCGGAAGATATCGAAGTTGATGCAGGAGAAACAACAACTTTAAATTTCCAGCTTGAACCCATCAATGTTTTAGAAATTAATGACGATATAGTTGGTGATGTTACATGGAAAAACAATAATATTTATCTTATCAATGGAGAAATCATAATTTCTGCTGTTCTTACGATCGAAGCCGGGACACGAATCAAATTCAAAGATAATGCACGCTTTGTAGTTTTCGGAAATGAGGGAGGTCTTATTCTTGCAGAAGGAACAACCCTGTTGCCAATTATTTTCACTTCCTGGCATGATGATGCCCACGGCGGAGATACCAACGGTAATGGCACAGCTTCCGAACCAGCCCGGGGTGATTGGTATGATATTCACATTTATGGTGATGACAATGCATCTTCTTTCTATTACTGTGAATTCTATTATGGAGGCGGTAATTTAAATAAACATGTGATTAGTCTTGAACCCAATACCGCAGTTGATTTTACAAATTGCACTTTCGCACATAATCAAGGCGAAGAGGGAGCTTTGAACGCTCATGCAGCAGGAAGTGAGACAGTTATCCAGAATAACATATTCTACGACAACACCTGGCCTTTAAGCATTAATAGTATCTTCAATCTGGATGATACAAATATTTTTCATGATCCGGATAGTCGTTCCGATATAAATGATTATAATGGTATTATGGTTAGTGGAAACGTTAATAGTGAAGAAATAATATGGAGTGAAACAGAAGTTCCGTTTGTATTGCATCAGGGAGAATATCTTATAACTGCCGGTAACAAATTAACTATTGAACAGGGTGTTATGTTGAAATTTGAAGAAGGAACAAATTTGATAGCTGATGGAACCATTGTTGTTAGCGGCTCAATGACAGAGCCGGTAATATTTACTTCTTACAAGGATGATACAGTAGGTGGTGATACAAACAATGACACAAATACAACTTCACCAAATCCTGGAGATTGGGATTACATTAAGATATGTGGTATAGGTAATTCTTCATATTTCAATTATTGCCATTTTTATTATGGTGGTGGTGTTGCACAAGATTATACTCTCTGTCTTTATGATGGACCCGTCTCAACTATAACTAATTGTACTTTTGTGCATAATAAAGGTGCAGACAATTGTGTTCTAGATGCCTGGTTTGCAGGCGCAGGAACGGTGATTGAAGCAAATATTTTCTATCACAATGAGAAACCTCTGCAAATAAATGGTCGTATTAATATTTCTTCTTCAAATATGTTCAGAAATCCTAATAACTATACTCAGTCTAATCAATACAACGGAATTTTTATTGATCGCCCGGGAGAGTACTGTATTATAGAAGGAGATATTACCTGGTCAGAATCTGAATTTGGCGTAGCATTTGTTTCTCTACACCATGGAATTAATGCACAAGGTGAAACTAATATTCTAACCCTGGCGGAAGATGTTATTCTGAAGTTTGATGGAGGTGTACTCGAATATGAAGGAGATAACCTGTTCAATTATGATGCTGCTGGTGTGTGGTTCACTTCATACCATGATGATGAACATGGTGATGATACTAATGGAAATGGTACTGTAACCATACCTGACGATGGTGATTGGCAGGGAATACGTAATTGGGGTACATCACCGGAAACCTGGGAAGCGTGGGATAATATACTATATGATGATATTCATTAGTAATACGAAATCTCTTTCTATCATCGAATAACGGCGAAGCTATCTATCTCATAAGAAACAATGTTGTTATATGATATTGCCTATGCAAATTTGTTATATTTCTATCTTTAGAAGCGAAGCCGTATAAATAAAGAACTATGAGTTTGATGTAAGTTATTATTTGAGGAATCTCAGTTAAGGGGTTCCTTTTTTTTATTTAAAAATAATGAGATATGCAAAATATTCTGTTGTTGTCATTCCATACTGTTTACTCCGGCTACTGACGGATGATGCGGAATCCTAATTCTTTATTTCAGTGGATTCCCGTTTACACGAGAATGACAAATGAAGTGAAATTATCAATTTTGCATAACTAATTTAAAAATATTTACATACCTTTTGAGAAGAACAGATCGAGTACCATTATTCCCAGTCCTGTATATGATTCCAGATCTCCGAAAATATCTTCTAAACCTTTAATAATGGCATTAATATGATCTTTTGAAATTTTAACGAAAATGATCTTACTGAAAGGATTTTTCTCGCTGGTGAAATTAAAAAAGCCCATGAACAACGGAACCTTGGAAAGCAGATTTTCCATTTGCTGAGTATCCACTATTGTTGATTCCTGGATTCCATACTCGATGAAAACCTCTGTAATATCTTGAAGGATTTTCTCCTCTTTTACTATCAGGATCATAAGTTTATCTCTTCCTTTCCGGGAGATTTTTTTTATATCAATCTCAGAGTTTCGCAGGAATTCTTCATATAATCCAATTTTCGTAGTTGTTTTTAAAAGGTCATCTATAACACCCGGTTCTTTAAGGATGTGAGAAACTTGTGCCAAAAGTTTCAAATGTTCATTTCTGTCACCTTTTGGTCCGATAATTGTAACAAATATCTTAGATTTTTTCTTATCTATTGCGTCAAAATTTATTCCTTTTTTGCTAATTGCAATGCTTATGACAAATTTATCTAAGCCATCCAATTGACAGTGAGGAATAGCAATTCCTTTGGTAAAACCGGTACTGCCCATATCCTCCCGTTCTTTCAAAGCATTATAGATATTTTGAGTTTCTATATTTCTAAATTCTCTGCTTCTTTGAAGAAGTTCTGCAAGTTTCAGAAGTGAGTCATTTTTGTCTTTAGCTGTAAAGTTTATCTCACAGCATTCTAATTTTATTATTTCTGAAATATTCATGATTATCTCCTTTTTAAATTCTTAAGAATAGCTAATTTGGAAAGAGGAGGACCAATGATCTCATTAAAGAAAACTGACATAAGAACAATATTTATCATTTTCCCGATTGCATTTTGTATCTCGATAGAAGCACTCGAAACTATAGGTGAAGCCTGAACAAAAAGAATTAACCCAATAGCTACACCAGCTTGTGGGAATAAACTTAAACCCAGGTAATTTCGAATATTTTTATGAACTTTTAAAGCCATTGCAGAGAAATATATTCCAAAATATTTCCCCAAACCTCTTAAAAATATAAATAGCAATCCTGCAATTATAATACTACTATCCTTAAAGACTCCAAGGTTTAGCTCAGTTCCTGCAATTGCAAAAAAGACTGCATATAAAGGGGGAGTTAAAGGTTCTAATGTAAATAGAATTCTTATATTTTTACTACTAAGATTAACTAAAATCATTCCCAGGGTCATATTAGCAATAAGTGGAGAGAGATTTAAACTAATTGAAATTGAAGTTGAAAGAAATATCAAACCCAGAGAAATAATCTTGATCTCGTTCATGTTACGCTTTTTAGCTGTAGCAAAATGAATTATAACTCCAGCAATAGCTCCAATCAGCACTGAAAATAATATCTCTTTTAATGCATGAAGAATGGAATGTGATAAGTGCAATTCGGTTTTACCGATTATAGAAGCTGAGAGAGCAAAAGCTATGGAAAATATAATAACAGTTCCCGCATCATCCAGAGCAACAATACCATAAAGGTAATCGACGAATTTCCCTTTTGCTTTTAATTTTTCAACTATTACTACCGTAGCTGCAGGAGCTGTTGCAGCGGATATAGATCCAAGTATAAATGCTATGTAATTTGGAAGCCCCAGCAAAAGCAAACCAAAGGAAACCAGGAAAAAGGTTAAAAGCATCTGAGCAAGTGTTAAAACAACGATCTTCTTACCGTAAAGTTTTAGTTTATGAAAAGAAAATTCACCACCGATAATTACAGCAATAAAGGACAATGTAACTTCGGAGATCACATAGAGCATCTCCATATTTTCATGACGTATCATTTGTAATCCGGAACTTCCGATGAGAACACCTGCAAGAATATAACCTGTGATTGCCGGTAATTTTATTTTTTCAGAGAGTTGGCCAAAAATATATCCAACGATGAGTAACAAACCAACACTGAATATAACGTGATGTGCAAAATAATACCTGATTATATCAAATACTTTTAACATTTTTAAATTCTATCAATTCTTGTTTATAATATTAATAACAAATTCATGATTTTTCTTTTCATTAAAGTTATATATATTTACTATCATTTAAGTGTCAAGTAGATAAGATTTTGTTGGTCTTATCAACCCAAAATTAAGCTTGACATCACAGGCTATAGAATTGGTTTTAGCTTGTATGTGCGCCCGTGGCTCAATTGGATAGAGCATCTGACTACGGATCAGAAGGTTAGAGGTTCGAGTCCTCTCGGGCGTGCCATTTTTATTAGCTCACGGATACACACAGATCAAACGGATCAATATTCATATATTCAAAAAGTAGGGATGAGAACCCCATCTTCTTATACAAGCTTCGATCACGATCTTGGGATACAATTTTAGTGAAGTGGGAATTTGGAAGCGAAGTGGCACTGACTGAGGTGAAACAGTGTTTCTTCGGATCGGCAGTCCTCTCGGCTTGTCGCGCCATAGTCCCGTAAAAACGGGACGAAGGCTGAGCGTGCTATTTTTTTATTTAGCCACCAACCTTCGTAAAACTACGGCAAGGCAAGCGAATTGACACGAATTTTCACGAAGAATAACTTTAAACTTAACAAGTTTTAGGAACTTGTGAAGTTTTTATAAGATTGCTTTGTCTGAAACCTCGCGAATGGGATGGGGGTCGTTATAACTTAAAGAAATCATTTTCACATAGTCTGTGGGGCTTAGTAACCAGAGTATTGTTGGCAGTGAAGTAGCGCCGATAGGAGAAGAAACAGTGTTTCTTCGGATCGGCAATCCTCTCGCCTGTTGCGGTGTAGTTAAATTCTTCCTTTAGTCACGTCGTAGCTAAATTCTTCTTGCTTATCTTTAGCAAAGATGGATTGCTTTTCTTTAACGAAGACGAAGGCGTGCCATTTTTTTATTGAGAATTTAATATTGTATATTGAATATTTAGCTCACCAGTCTTTTTCGGCAGTTGCCAGATACGACACGGCAGGCGGATACACACCAATTCACACTGATTTGGTATACTCGTTCCCAAGCCCCAGCTTGGGAACGGAAAGCCAGTAAGCAAAAACAGATTATTTTCCATCCTTGCCTTTTCTATGTTTCCAAACCTGTAAACTAAATTAAACAACCATAAAATTTATATAGTTTTATTTGATAATATTCTTATTTTATGAAGATCTACTTTTCCTTTTCTAAGTTCTTTTTCTTTAAGAAATTCTATCTTATCATAAATTCTTTTTAGTAATTCATGAGAAATGGGATCTAAAACTTCTAATAGATTATTATTATAATCTCTTATGAGCTTAGAAATTGGGAAAACTAATATTCTATGAAATTGGACATAAGTAGGTAAAGGAAAAGAGTCTTCAGTATTTTGAGGGACAAAAATATCTTCCTTTCTATAATGTTTATATTCACCATGTACATTAGATGTGACTGTAAGCATTAAAGTAGTATAATTATTATCATTACTAATTACAATTAAACGTTTTGTTTTTGTAACCCCATCCCTAAAAGTTACCTTATAACGAAATACATTACCAGCTTTAAGATAATGTTTTAAAGGTAAACGCATTAATTAAATATTAAATATAGCAGAGAGAATTCGTTCTTCTTCTATATACTCTTTATTAACTTCTAATAATTCTTTTTTTTGTTCTTCAGGAATATCATGTATTATTTTCTCTATAGAAATTATTTCTAATTGTTCTGAATGTTCAAAGCAATATTCCTTTTCACTTAAATCAGCTAACTGTAAAGGATGTAGATTTTTATATTTTTCAATTATTTCATCAAGAATTTCAATTTCTGATAAAGAAATATATTCTAAATCTGGTTTTTTCTTACTACTAATAGTTCGATATCGACTATCACTAAAAGAGATATTTTCATCTAAATAATTTTTTAAATTTCGAGAAAAGATTATATAATTAGGATCATCAATTAAAATTAATGTCTGCTGTGGAATGGGTCCGTAAGGAAGCTTCTTATAAAAATCACCTGTTATAAACCGTCCATATCTTATAAGATGTTCTTTATCTGCAAAATATAATAATTTAACTGCTTTTAATTTAGTAAGATAATTAACTTTTGTGGATAAATAGTTTAAAATGGAAATAATTTTTTTAATATTCAATATACCCCCTTTGTTAATAATATAATTAATATAAGCATGTAAAAAATAGAAAAAGTAAAATAACGGTCAATAAAAAAACTGAATTAATAATTAAACTGCTTAAATTTTATATCATAAGAAGACTGATACCAGTTTGACAAACCCTTTACTTTTTTCACTTTTACTTTCAACAACAACATCTTCTCTTGCCTTTTCATATTTTAACCTTCTTTATCGGATGCTTTGTTTTTATTATTAATACTATCTAATAATTCTTTCTTTCTATCAGAATTTTCTGTTAAGTTAATTAGTAATTTAATTATTGTATTTACTGATAATAGTAATAAAAAAGCAAAACATAAAAACCAACTGGCTATTAATAAAAGTAGTCCTGAATAAGATGAAGGTTGTGTTGCACAAGATTTAAATGAAAGAAAAAATAATATGATAGAAAGTACAAAATAAATCCAACCAAAACCAACTAAATATGTTTGTAGAGATTTAGCCCCTGAAAATTTAGATTTAGGTGTTTCAAATTTAATGGGTTTGAATTTTGAGTTCATTTATACCTCCAATCAAATAATTCAAATAAAATGTTTTTCAATAAACCATTTAACAATCTCGATACCTTTATCATTGATATGGAATTGTAAGAGAAATAGGACCAAAAATTTCGGTATCTCCAGCATAATCTACACTTTCCAGCCAATACCAGTAGGTTTGGTTAACTTGAACAGGGTATTGATCGATAAATTCATAATCTGTAGGTTCGGAAGTAGTTCCTGCTCCTTCAATCAAATCTACATTAATTTGAATAGCATTATTTTCTTCAAGAGCAGTACTGCTTTCGCCACGATAGATGTTCCAACCCATATTACCTGTCTCCCACTGCGTTGTCCAATATAATATAGGGTAACTATTCACAAATTGAACCGTGAAATGGGTAAGGAAAATATCGAGTGTACAGAGAATCAAAACTTCGTTCGAATACTCCGATTGATAACCTTGAGCAAATGCATAAACCCTATAAAAATAGATAAAACCCATCTCAATATTTTCGTCTATATAGGCAGTCATATCCTGCCCTACAGTTGCTATTTCTTCATAATTTCCTTCATCCACCTTTCTCTCAATCACGAAACCTTCTTCATTATTACTGTTATCCTGCCATTCAAGTATTACAATACTATCAACAAAAGTTGTGGTTAGATTTAAAGGTGCTGAGAAAGTATTTAAACTACCTTCAATGTAGGGTGAATAATTACTATTTTTATAAGCACAAACTTTATAATAATTCATAATTCCTGGTGTAACTTCCTCATCCAACCATTCCTCTGTATCAGCTGCAACATATATAGAATCCCAAACACAACCTTCTTCCATTTTACAAAGTAAATATCCGTCTTCTACTTCACAATTATCATCCCAAGTCAATCTTATTGAAGTTAAAGAAAGAGTTTCAATCTCCAGATTAGAGGGTGATGGTAGTAGAACTGGGATAATACTGTTTTGATTATAGTTAGAAAGAGAATTTCCGCTCGCTGCAAAAACTCTATAATAACAAGTATCATAGTAAGAAGTATTGTAATCAATATAGATTGTAGTTTCTGGTTCAAGTATTTTATATCCCCCCTGCCATGCTGCAGAACCAATTTTTCTATCAATCCTAAAATTAAGCTCGCCAATACTATTATCCTGCCAGCATAATCTAATACTGTCTTGGGCAACTTGTTCTAATTGTAAGTTCGTTGGAACGGTACTATCAGAAAACCAACCAGCAGGAATAGAATAATCAGAATAATCGCTACCATTAAATGTCCTGACTCTGTATGAATATACTGTATTGCTTGCGGTAGGAATATTATCAATAAAAGATGTTATATTCGATACAACTACAGCGTAGTTTTCATACCAGTCAAATTCCCCTTCTTTTCTATCAATTATAAACTCTATTGCTTCAGAAGAATTATCTTGCCAGGTTAATTTTACCAGATTGCTCCCAACTAAAGTAAGTTCTAAATTAGAAGGAGCATTTAATCCTTCTTCAGTTGATGTAGATGACTTAGAACAAAATGTTAGTATAATAGCGAACACTAAAATTGATACAATAAATAATGTTTTTTTCATTATATCTCCCTAAATTTTACTTCAAAAATAACATCTTCCTGAATTTCTTGTAATCACCTGCTTCCAATTTATAGAAATAGATCCCTGAACTTACTCGATTGCCATTGGAGTCTCTGCCATTACAGATAGAAAAATGTTCTCCAACTGGAAGCACTTCATTGTCCGCCCACGATGAAGTTGATGCGGGGCACGGCACTTCAATTTACCTCTGTCCACCCGCTATTCTTTAGCGACTTGTTATCGCTCTTTTTTTTGTCAGTGTAATGTTAGTAATATTCAGGATTAGGAAATTTTTGAATACCATATATTTTTACAAGCTTTCGTGTATAAATCCACGACTTATAAAAGCTTGGCAATTTTGTTTCTACTTGTAATTTGGATTTATACCAATCACCCGAAATCAGTTTTTCCTTAGTAGGTCGTTTGTATGACGAGACATGCTTTCTAATGATTTTTGCTCTGACATTTAATGCCTTGTCAAGAGTGCCGCATAACCACCCGTCCAGTGACCGAAAAATGTAATCATCAGTTACCAACGGGTAAAAACTCATCATGCATCTTGTAAATACCAAAGGTTCATTTTTGTCATTCAGACACTTGGATAATTGCTTCTCGCTGACTTTGCCATAAATATATCTTCTAATTTCATTGATGCAAGTTACCAAGTCCCAATCAGTTTCGTCCTTTACTGAATACCTCTTTTTAGAAAATCCATATTTCCCGGGATAATGAATTAGATGTCTATTTATCGTATTGGAAATTCTGGATTTTATTCGCTTGATGGTTCCCTCCCGTAGAGATATTTGTGTGTTGGATATTTTGTGTCCAAGAAAATCAAAATGCTCTTTTGCTCTAATCTCCGCTTGCTTGTCTTCTGTGAGTAAAGAAATTCCGTTAGACTTTCGAAAATTAATCTTAGTTCCAGAAAAAGTGCCATGTGCAATCATATGATTAGCACATTTGTGGGCTTTGTCATAAGTGTCACAAATGATAACAATATCATCAGAAAATCGAGCAAATGCCACCCCTTCTGTTTCAATTTTCTTGTCCAACTCAAAACATGCGATGTTCGCAAGGAATAGTGAGATTGTGCTGCCTTGTGGAATACCAATAGAATTTTGGACGAACTGTTTGTGTTTGTACTTGTCTGTTCCTTCAGCTTTGTCATATTTTAAGAATTGCTTGACCAGATATAATTCTCTCTGTGTTATTTTTAATTTGTTTTCCAGTAGTTCGACAAGATACTCATGAGATATTGTATCAAAATACTTTGAGAAGTCATATTCCAATACATAGGTTCGTGGCACTCCTTTCACTACTTGAAACAAATACTCTATTGCATTGTGAGCATTCCTGTCAGTTCTATATGCGAATGCGTAGGAGCTAAAAATGGCAAAATTCCTTTTGAGCAAAACGTTGTATAAATATTTTGCAACTACTGCATCAGGAATTGTAAACACTGAAATCTTTCTGTCGCCACCGCCCATTTTTGGAATGGTGTTTATCAAGCACGGTTTGGGTTTATAAGTTTGCTCCCTAATCTTTTTGGCAATGGTGTATGTAAGGCAATCAATATTAGATAACACATAAAACGGGTTAAACAGATTATCCAAATGCCAATGCCCCGGAATTAAGTTACCTTTCTTTTTTGCTTTCTGCCCAGTCCTCTTTGTGAATTTCTGCTGAAAAGAGCGATTTATTACCAATCTTTTATGATGGCGTTTTATGTGTTTCTTGCATTCATTTTCGAGCAAGCGTTTGACTGTTCTTTCCATAATTATTGAAAGGTGAGAGAGCGGGTAAACCAAAAAAGACTGAAATTGCCGCAGCAAGCGTAAGCAAGTCTGCCGACCTACTTTTGCAATCTGTATTTCTGGTTTACCCTAACCCATCTTTGGATTTATTCTCTCATGTATTATGCTGTTTTTCAAATGAGCGATAACGCACGTGCTTACGCCATATTGAGTGGATTTCGCATTTAAATCTTCTCATCTTCTTCAATTTCTTTTCACCATAATAATCCATTTTTTGCTTTGTTTATTCGAAGACGAATTTGCTTTCTTGAATTATTTATGTCAAATTAAAAAGGCTTTCAGTACATTTTCTTAATTAGGTAGCGAAATCACACTGAATCTAAAAGACCTGAAATGTAAGATAATTTGTAAAATGTATTTTTATACTCTTTCAATAAGTGCTGAGCTCTAATCCCTTTTTTATTGACGATTTTATGTAATAATTTTATTTAATTTTAAAGTGTATAAACATGGGACAGTTAGAGATTAGCTTGAATTCTTTTACGTGTTGTGTCTATTTCTAACAAGAAATTGGGAAATTAAAGGGGATAACTTATGAATATAGGAATAATAATCGGTCGTATTGGTGATATTGACGGTGTTGCTCTGGAAACTGAGAAGTGGATCAAAGTTCTAAAAAAGATGGGACATAATATTTTCATCTTATCTGGAAACTTTAAGAGAAGTATTGTAGGAGGTAAGAACGAGAGTGTCTGGAGAGCTCTTTCATTTTTTTCACCAGAGTGTGAGTGGGAACAAAACAGGGCATTCTTTTTCCCTGAATTTGAGCAAAAGGAACTGCTTGATCATCTTGACGATACTTCCAATGAAATAGCAACTCATATATTTAAATGGATATTAAAGAAGAAAATCGAAGTAATTCTTACAGAAAATAACACTTCGTTACCCTGCCATCTCTCAATGGGAATGGGGATTAAAAAGGTTATACAGAATTCGTCCCTGCCAGTAGTTGCACATAATCATGATTTTTACTGGGAAAGAGGTGACAGGTATAAATCTCCTCATAAAAAGATTTTAAAAATTATGGAAGACACTTTTCCCTTGATACTTCCTAATGTACGACATGCTGTAATTAACACCTATTCAAAGGATATATTTAAAAAGAAGTTTGGTATTAATGCAATGATTGTACCTAATGTTATGGATTTCAATAAACCTTTTGCCAGAAAGGATTCATACAATAAAGACCTTCTTGCTGATCTGGGAATGGATAAAAAAGATATTCCTATCTTCCAAATTACCAGAATAGTGCGAAGGAAAGGAATTGAAGTTGCTATTGAAATGGTCCATAAATTACAGGATAAGCGAATTAAACTTATCGTTACAGGTAGTGCTGCGGATGATGCCAGGAAAGGTTATTATAAGGAACTACTTGTGAGGATAAAAGAAAGAAAACTGGATGAACAGGTTGTATTTGGGCACAGGTGCATTCTAAATGAAAGAGGAAAAGGATGGCGTGGACGAAAAATATATTCTCTATCT
Organism: Candidatus Cloacimonadota bacterium; assembly: GCA_030628755.1. Taxonomy (GTDB): domain Bacteria; phylum Cloacimonadota; class Cloacimonadia; order Cloacimonadales; family TCS61; genus JACNIV01. The sequence continues at coordinate 16,092 of DAOVQH010000013.1, forward strand.
GATGCTTATGCAAATGCTGTTGCCTGCACTTATTTCAGCACTTATGAAGGTTTTGGGAATGCTTTTATCGAATGTGTTCTGGCAAAAAGACCGGTTTTTGTAAATAATTACAAACCCGTTTATTGGCCCGATATTGGAAGTAAAGGATTCAAAACAGTGATGCTTGAAGATAATAATTTAACCGATAAAGCATTAGAAGATATTGAGAGAATTATTCATAATAAAAAAGAGCAGGAAGAGATTGCTGAACGCAATTATAAGATTGGTAAAAAACATTTTTCATATAAAGTACTTGAAGAAAAATTAGAAGAATTATTTAAATTCAAAATAAGATAAGAGATTTTTCAATGTCTAAAATAAGAAATATAGAAGAAGAAACTGGAAAAGAAAAATATTCATCTCGCTTGATCAAAAAGGGAGCAATTGATTTCACAAATATGATGAATACTCTAAAAAATCTGAAAATAGACTCCTGGTTTGAATTAAATTCGTTTGTCAAAGAACTGAAAGAAAAAAACAAAACTTCATATATAAAATTTTCAGGTATTTTTAAAGATTTCAAAAAAGAAGTCAAATCTGGTGGTATTGCATTTGTCACTTTTAGTTTTGAGGTCGATGGCGTTACAATAGAGATTTTTAAATACCTGAAAATTTTCAAAGAAATATTTGAGGATATTGATATTCACTTAATAGGTGGAGAATTTTCAGAAGTATATGAAGAATCTATCAAATCAAACTATAAAAAATTCATTGTTAAGGGTATCACAGGATTTATAAAATGGAAACTTTTTAACCTGTTTTTTAAAACAAAATTGGAAAGAGAAGAAAGTGTTTATAATGAATTAATCATTTCCTTCTGGAATGAGGTTCTTTCTATTACTGAGAGAATTGGAAACTACCTGGAAAAAAATAATATCAAACTTCTTTTTATTGTAAACACAAACTCAAATCCTGGCAATGTCTC
>DAOVQH010000014.1 GCA_030628755.1 Candidatus Cloacimonadota bacterium
AAAGAAATTTATGGCGAAGATGCTGAAGAGGTGGAAATCCGATGAAAAAAGAAAATAAATTTAAATTAATCGTTCAAGCATTCCTAACCGATTTTTTATTCTGGATTTATATTTTTGGATGTATTTCTTTCCTGATGAACCGCTGGTTTGAAGAAGCAATTCCCGGTAAATATGTTGTCATAATGGGAGTTTTTGTAGCACTCATCTTTCTTGTATCTGGTATCTCTATCGGTAGAAAGGTATTTCTTCCCACCAGAAAAACCGATAAGAAATGGCATAAAACCTTCTGGGGATGGTCTATTGTTTTTATTTTGTTTATAACCTTTATGGTAGGTTGGAATCTTGTAGAAGTGAACTTGTATAAGTTCTTTACGAAATTCAGGAACGCCAGAGGTATTATGAACGGTATTTTTGATCCAAATTTCGATATTCTCACGATGTGTTTAAATGCCCTTGCAGAAACAATATACCTGGCTTTACTCGCTACAGTTTTTGCTATTCCTTTTGCTTTCATGCTCAGTTTTTTTGCTGCTCGTAACCTGATGCCGAGAACGTTCCTGGGAAATACAGTATATATGGTCATTCGAACAATTGCTACCCTTTTCCGCTCAATTGAAGCTATTGTTTGGGCAATCATTTTCAGTGTGTGGGTTGGGATTGGTCCCTATGCAGGTATGCTGGCTTTGATGATACATTCGATTGCAGCTCTTACAAAATTATATTCAGAGCAAATAGAAAATATCGATCCCGGTCCCGTGGAAGCTATAAAAGCAACAGGAGCAAATACGATCCAGGTCTGGATTTTTGCAGTTGTTCCGCAAATAATCTCTCCTTACCTTGCTTTCACAATTTACAGGTGGGATATCAACGTACGCATGGCAACTATTGTCGGTTTTGTTGGTGGTGGTGGTATTGGTCTATTACTTCTACAACAACAGCAACTTCTCCGCTGGCATAATGTTGGGGTCATCATCTGGCTTATCGCTGCTGTAGTCTGGACAATGGATATGGTTAGTGCAAAAGTGAGGCAGAAATTACAGGGAGTGTAACTCAAAGCTTTTACCATGTCGAATGACAAGGCCTGCTTTGAGAAAGACAAAAGGAAAAAGATCAAAGACGAAAGCAAAAAAAAATTGCTGGTTCATTCGTCCCGATTGAACCATGTGTTTTTGCCAGACCGTCCCGGTCTGAGACAGGATTATTATGATACATCGAGACGATGTGAAAAAAACGAATAGACTCCTCGAGACGAGAAGTCCAACGGTTTTCATTACAGTGGACAAGAAAGAAAATTTTGTTCGTTTTGTTAGTTGTTAAATTATGAAATATAAAGCTGTAATATTTGACCTGGACGGAACACTCATCGATTCGATGGGGGTTTGGATTAATGTGGATAAAGAGTATTTAACCAAAAGAAATATCCCTGTCCCGGATGACCTTTTCAAAGATGTAGAAGGTGGAAATAATTTTGTTGAGATAGCTCTATACTTCAAGAAGAAATTCAATCTTCCTGATTCAATCGAAGAGATCTGTTCTGAATGGACAGACATGGTTGCTGAACATTACAAGAAAGATGTGAAATTAAAACCGGGAGCTAAAGAACTACTGGAATATCTTCAAGAAAATAGTATAAAAATCGGTGTTGGAACAAGCAATTCAAAATATCTCACTGAAACAGTTTTAAAAGCTAATAAAGTTCTGGATTATTTTGATTCTGTAATTGCCGGTTGTGAGAAAATTAAAGGTAAGCCCTTTCCGGATATTTTCCTTACAGTTGCAGATGAATTAAATGTGAAACCTGAGGAATGTATAGTTATAGAAGATGTATTGGTTGGAATTGAAGCTGCTAAAAATGCTGGAATGACTGTTTATGCAATCTATGATGAACATGCTGCCCATGAAACTGAACAGATCAAGCAGATTGCTGATTTTTATGCAGAGGATTTTGAGAGTATTTTGAAGAAATTTAGCCACCCCGATACAGTCATTCTGCCTTATGGGGCAGGCGAATGAACACGAACGAATACGAAAATAAAGTAATGGGTCTAAAAGGATAAATCCCGCTTGTTAAGGAATTAAAAGATTCTGCCCAGAACGAACCGAACCAAAGTTTAAATCGTAAAATTTAAACGGAAGTGAACCAACCAACCCTACCCGCAGACATATTGTTATGGGAATTTTTTTATTATTTAATTTCAAAATAATGGCTTTTTTCAGCTATAATATATCTTCTATTAGAAACTGGATAATGATCATAAATTCTAGAAAATACCTTATAACGTCCCTTTAAAAAGCCATGAACCGAAATAGTCAATTTTTTACTCTGAATATTTATGCTACCATGTAAATTACCTGGCGTTGTTGATCTTATATTATCCAATGTCTCAGAATCAAAAACCCAAACATGTTTACCAGTTTGGAGATTTACAATTTTATTATCAAAAAAACCATTTTTAAGATTTCCTCGGAATGTATATGTTATATAAATCTTGAAAGTATTATTTAAAATTTTAGGTGATAAAGTACACTTAAATTCAGTTTTTGTTATAGTTGAAAGATGATCAAATAAATCAATATAACACTTTCTAAAACTAAATGATTCTTTTCTTTTATTTTTTTTATCAGAAGTAAATGTAAATGGTAAATCAACTTGATTATGAATAAATCCCTTTAGATTTTTTAATATTTTTTTTCAATAATAGGTAAAATTATCCTATCAGAGGCTACAGCGAATCCGATTTCTTGATTAACCCATTGATTACTTATTGAGTTTTCTGTTATTATCGGTATAAAATATTGAGTTTCGAGAATACCATCTTTAACTTTTTCGGTTAATGGAACTCCAGGTTTTTGAAAATATGCAATAATTATAGGTTCAAATTTGTAAGGTTTTTTCAATGCTACTTTTTCTATCGCTTTCATTTTATTGTGATCAAGTTGAGAATAGCTTAAAAAAAACTTAATCATTAGTAACTCCTAAATATTTCAACTGACGGTCACGCACGCCACTAACGGATCTTGCGGAGTTTGTGGGTGCATTGTTAGTGGTATCATTTTACATTGAATTTCGTATAAACTAAACTTTGTATATCACCGTATTTTCCACTTTTGTTATTACATATACTTCTTCAAAAATATTATTATAATTATCATTGAGGTTATATTTTTTCATCTTTTCGGATAGATAATCATTAGCAATTTTTTGTTTTCGAATTTCTAAGAAATCACCATTAATTAAAAGGATATTTTTATCATAGACAGTGTAGCAATTATTTAACTTTGCTGTTTTTTGTTGAATTATATAATAAATATTTTTTGCCCAAGAAAATTCAATGGTATAACCAATCCATGGGTAAGCTGATAATTCTACGTTAGGTGCCTTAATAAAACTTTTAACTTCTTCACAGGTTAACTTCTTTTTATTGAATAGATTTGGGTCAAGTTCTATTAAAGATTCTTCTGGAAATTCTTCACGTATTGCTGAGACATAATGCATATTTTGTGGAGATCCAGAGCAGATTTCAATACCTGTTTTCCCAGTATTATTTTTTATAACGAAATCAGGACTCTCTCTTTTCTTTATTTCCAAAGGAGTATGAAAATGAATGTTAAGTGTCTTTGTGTCTTTAAGATAATTAAGAAAAGAATAAAGCAATAGAGATTCATTGATGAAATCAATAAAATTACTACTTGTTTTAATTTGAAAATTCATTGTATTTATTACCTAAATTTCATGTTTAATTATTTTGTAATAATTACTTTTTTATAAATAGTGTACCTCGACGAGCACAACAATATTTAGTATAAAGTGATGCGTTATATGTTTTTACCAGTTACCATCAGGTCCACCATAAGCACCCATATCATTTCTGCTTCCATCTGGGTCATTGTATTGCGGGTCTGGATTACCAGCGTCTATACAAGGTGAGCCTGGAGAGAGATGATAATCATTGTAGCCAATGAAAAGGGGGTCTAAATTGATATTACCTTCTAACCAATTAATTACACCATTATTGCCAATATTTATTCCACTTTGACCTCCTATTATATCACAATATGATATTTCTAAAGTTGCACCACCTCCCCAATCAGTTATAGTTAAATCATCACTATTTACAATACAATTCATAAAAGTTACATAAGAACCATTACAAGCTTCTAAATCTGTATCATCAATAATTGAATTGATAAAGATTGGATCACTAGTGCTAATATAAATTGCATCAGACCCGTAATTATCTTTTATAATTACATTTTGAAAAACTGGATCACCAACACACCATATACCACTACTGTAACAATCGGTATAATTATTTTCAATTATTACTTTTTTTATTTCTACTTCTGAAGAACTTGAAATAAATAACCCACCACCATTCCATATGGAAGTGTTATATGATACAATTGAATTCTCAAACGAAGGATTCCCATCATCAAAATAAATACCACCTCCAGTGTAACTTGTATTATTATTGATGGTTAGATACTCTAATGTAGGATTTCCTTCACAATAAATCCCACCACCTTTGTCTTCAGCATAATTTGAGGTAATTATTAAGTTTGATAATTTGGGATCTCCATCACAGTAAATTCCACCTCCATAAGAATTCGTATACCCTCCGGTAATTTTAAAACCGCAAAATAATGTACTATCGTTAATTCCCCAACTTAGACGAACTACAGGATCATTATTGATTCCGTGAATTACAGTTTGTGAAATAACTTCAGTATTCCCTGTTAACAAGTAATTTGATGCTAATACTATGTTTTTATTATGAAGTTCTATATTTTCGAAATATTGTCCTGGACGTACAATTATTGTATCACCTGAATGTGCAATATCAATAGCATTTTGTATTTCATCATAATAATCAGGTACATATATAATCCCTTCAAACCATGTTGCATATGCAATATTTGAATAATTTGTTTGAAATTCTTGATTATAACCATAAATTCTATAATAATATTTAGTAAATTCTTCTATGCTGTTATCAATATATGTATTAATGTTCTGACCTACTGAATCTATAAGTATATAATTTTCATTTTCTTCCTTTCTTTCAATTTTATAACCGATTTCATAATTACTATTATCATCCCATTCTAAAAAAATAGCAACATCATCTAATAGTGTTGCAATTAGATTAGACGGAGGATTAAATGCATTTATATAACTTTCATCATAATTTGAACTACTATTGCCACAAGCTGAGCTTACTCTATAATAACATGGAGCATACAAATCACTGTTAAAATCAATATATTCTTCTTTATTCTCTTCAATTATTTTGTAACCTTCTGTCCACTCTTCACCTTCAATTTTCCTATCAATTCTAAAATTAAGTTCGCCAATACTATTATCACACCATGTAAGCCTAATACTGTCATGTGCGATTTGTTCTAATTGCAAATTTGTTGGTGTTGTAATATCAGAAAACCAGCCAGCAGGCATGGAATATTCAGAATAGTTACTACCATCAAATGCTCTAACTCTATAAGAATATATTGTATCAGTATTAGTGTTTATAAAATCGTTAAATGTTGTTATATTAGATGCAACTTCATTATAGTTATCAAATCAAGCATATTCACCTTTTTTTCTATCAATAAAGAATTTTGTTTCATCAGAAGAATTATCCTGCCATGTTAGTTTTATAAGGTTATTTTCAATCAAAGTAATTTGTAAATCTGATGGTGCATTACTTTTAGGTGAAGTTGTATCAGAGCATGAGATAATAAATATTAAAATAAAAATAATAACATATAATATTTTTGCTTTCATTTTTACTCCATTTTTTTATTTTTAAATATTTAATAAAGTTGCCACTAATGACCATTCCTGCTTTCCTTCAAAAAAGGTGCACATACCCAACTATATTTACATCACCAACCCCGCAATAATTCAAGTTATCCGTACGTTTAGTTTCACTTCCAAGTTTTTACGTTACCGAGGATGGGAAAAGTTTAATTTATGTCAAAGAAAAAAAATAAACGAAGCTGGACTTGACTCTTGCCCTGATGAATATCAGGGTCAGACGCAGGGCTAAAAACAACCAGTTGTTGGTTCAATCGTCCCGATTGAACCAGATGTTTTGCCAGATCGTCACGATCTGAAATAATGTGATAAATGTTTTTCGAGACGAAAACCGGAAACAATGTGGACTCCTCGGGACGAGAAGTCCAACTGATCTTCGTGTATTAATGACTTGGTGGTAATATACTGAAAATCAGAATAATCTAGTCAATCCTGATTCATACAAACATAACCTTGCCAAGGTCAACAGCAAGAATGTTCTTCGAAAGAGACCTTTGCAAGGTAAGGAACAACCAGCGGCTTCTCATGTTCCCTTTTGTTAAAAGGGAATAGCAAGGGATTCTAAATTTTGAAAACTTACTTATTGGTGGGTTGTCACCCACCCTACAACTACAACTTCCAACAGCATCTTATGTTTTCCTTTTTCTGAAAGGAGAAAGCAGAGGATTCTTGGAACTGTTCCTGAACTCCATTTCCGCTTCGATACGTTTGCAAGTCTCTCATAGTGGTCACGCCAGCATTAAATGCTTTAATCTTTCTACTATCAAATAATACAAACCCTGTAATATTTTTTTACTTCGTTCATAAATATACCTTAAACTTCCTATAAAAAATTCTTTCAACTATGATTCGGAAAGTTTTCTCACAACTATCATTATTTCTATTTTCTCTTCCAACCTTCCGAATCCTCATACTGCAGAAAACTTGAGCGAAAGGATACGAAAAGTTTTTTTACTAATTTGGACTGCATTAACTGGATTAATGCTAAGCGACGCAGTTGGTTCTGAAGAACAGATGAGATGCAAGCATCTCAAAATTCAACATGGTTGAATTACTCCAATATTACTACAAACAAACTTCCGAAGTTTAAAAAACTTCGGAAGTTGATTCTTTTTCATCCTAATATATTTCGCTCCTTCTTTATAGAAAAAAGATGCAAAAAGTGTGAAAAAATAAATAGCAAAGTGTAACTAAAATTTACCCTGTGTTGTTGCAAAGCCCATTTCACTGGAGTATTTAAGGACGAACACAACGAAAACCGACTCCCGTGTAACTGAAGAGATTGCTTGGATCTTTGTGGGACCGCCTATATGAGTACAAGTACATAATTACGTATCCGTGAGCACCACCTCGTAAGATTCTGTGGGAAGATGTATCACTCCACCAGCTATCCGTCCATTCCCATACATTTCCCGCCATATCATATGCTCCAAAAGGTGAGGGACTATTTGTGGTTTGAAATCCCTGTATAACTTGTCCATCATAAATGCCTACAGGAGTAGTTCCCTGATCCCATGGGTCTCCACTACTCCAATAATTAGCTCTACTACCATCGATATTTTCACCCCAGGGGAATTTGTAACCGGTATTGCCACGAGCTGCTTTTTCCCATTCATGTTCTGTAGGAAGCCTAATTTCGTAATGATCAGCATATGCTAGGGAACCAAACCATGTAACCTTTACTATTGGATGATCTTCAAAACCTGAAACAATAGTAAATTCTGTCCCTGTCCAATCAATATGACAGGTACCACTATCAATATCAAGAAATTGATAAGTACCAGCGCTCCAGTGAATATCACCTTCATAATATCCTTCCACTGTTGCAGTTGTTACGGTAATATCACCAGCATTCATAGCTTCTTGCATATATGTAACATACTGCTGGTTAGTAACTTCATATTTCATTATCTCGTAATCATAATCAATATTTAGTATTTCATCATCCTCACCGTAAGTAAAATCACCTGAGGAAACCTGGCACCATTCAAAAACACTACCGATAATGGTAGTAAAATCCCAAACATCACCTGTAATGGAATTATCGTGGTCATCATGAGCTATGATTTTCCAGTAATAAGTGGTTTCATAGTTTAGAGTTCCGGGATTGTAAGTAGTGCCTGTTTGCCCTGTACTTACCAATTCACTACTGCCGGGAATGGGAACAGTACCAAAATAGACATCGTAAGTTAATGGGTCAGATTCCGGGTCTGAACAACTCCAATTTAAGGTTTGGTTAATTGAAATGTCAGTTGCATTATCTGCTGGTGAGATATTTGATGGTTCAGCCGGATTATCATTACTTAGTTCCGTACTTTTTTCACTACATGAGAATATCAACAATCCAATGATTATGACAGTTAATACTAAATTAATTTTTGATTTCAACAAATTAACTTTTCTTTCATTTCTTTTTTTTAACATTTTTTACCTCCAATTATTTTTGATAGATTATTAACTAATTTTAAAGATACATACTGAAAAATACAAAATTTCCAAAATTTAAACAATATTAAGGTGAGTTAATTTTAATGTGCATAAAATCTCCAATAATAATGTTATTTTAATGTTAATTTCACTTAACATTTGTATGCTACGCCCATCAAAAATGTGCACATAACAAACTTTATTTACACAATCAACTCAGCAATAATTCAAATTATCCACCCGTTTAGTTTCACTTCCAAGTTTGACGTTAACGAGGATGGAATAAGTTTGATTTATGTCAAAAGAAAAAATTAAGCAAAGCTGGACTTGACTCTTGCCCTGATGAATATCAGGGTCAGACGAAGGGCTAAAGGTGTTGGTTCAATCGCCTGCCCTATTAGCCATGGTGCATACCATGGTTGAATAATTGGGGTCCCGATCTGATTGCTTGTTCCCAAGTTGAACTTGGGTACACAGTTTTCCTGCGAAGTTGAACTTCGCTTTCAAGAGCATTACGAAGTGCAACTTCGTAACGAGAGAGGAACAGCGTATCCGGAAAGTATAACCTTAAAAAGGTTTCAAATAAATCTGAACCCTTTGCAATAAGCCCATGGCTTATGAATTTCTTTATTGATTAAAGGGAAAACGTAGAAAAGCAGGAAGATTTTTTTATTACTCTCAGCGGCATCTTATGCTTGTCAGCAAACCTATGGCTTGTAACCCTTGGGCTGATTCTCCTTTTGCTGAAAGGGAATAGCAAGGGATTCTACTTAATGGTGAATTGGCACCCACCCTACTTATTTTCCTTGCAAAATAAATCTAATGTGATAAGTAAGCACAAGGAGATTAATGAGGAATAAAACTATGAAATATTTTACAACCTTAGTTGGTTCAATCGCCTGCCCTATTAGCCATGGTGCCTACCATGGTTGACTAATTGGGGTCCCGATTGAACCAGATGTTTTGCCAGATCGTCCCGATCTGAAATAATGTGATAAATGTTTTTCGAGACGAAAACGGGAAATAATGTAGACTCCTCGGGACGAGAAGTCCAACAGGTTGATTCTTTTCTCACGAAGAATCTCATTTAGTAGAAAGTATTTGGAATGAGATCCTTCCTGAGAGCAGCGTACAAGATACGTCAGGAAGACAGAGAGAGGAAAGGAATGATGAAATATTGGTTATTAATTATTCTTGTGTTTTTTGTTGTAGAGTGCAATGCGGAAATTACAGATTATAGTGAAATGGTCGAACTTTTAGAGAATTCCAAAGAAGATTCTATTAAATATGAACAACTAAAAACCGAAATCATCACTCGTTTTCCCGCATCAGAAAAGACTTTTGAACTGGCAAATGAAGAATTCTATGATAAAGTCTATCCCATCTGGCGGAATGATTCACTGAAAGTTGAAGTGATATTTGAGTTAATCAAGAAATATCCCCAAACAAACTGGCGGAGAACAATGTATCAATATCTCACATATTCTTTGGAAAATCTTAAAAGAACAGATGAACTCCTGCAGGTTTTAGAAGATTTCCGCACATCTTTTCCGGATGATTACAAACCTTATTCTCAATCTGCAAGGTATTTGAATAAAAATGACATCGAGCTTAAAAAGGCAATAGAATTTGCTCAAAGAGCACATAAAATGTCGTATGATTATCCAAAATTGGATTTTTATCCTGAAAAAGAATGGAACCTGGAAAAGCGATCTGCACCTGTGAATACTGCTGCTATTCTTTCCGATATTCTTATAAAATTGGAACGTTTCAAAGAAGCAGAAGAAATTCTGAAAAAAACAATTGGAAATAATCAGCTTGGAGTCGATGATGAGACAACCCTGGGTCATTGCTATTACTTTCTGGCTAAAGCATATCAGGGTTTGAACAAAAGAAAAAATGCTGTTGATGCAGCCATACAATCTTTAATAGCAGGAGATTCCAGGAATTTTTATACTCCTCAAGCAGACTCCCTTTTAAGAAGAATTATCGGCTACAAAGATCTGAGTGAAGACGAATACATTGATTTTAAGCGTTATCGCTCAAAGTATGATGATGTGATTTTTACAGATGTTACAGGAGAATTTGGGCTGGGAGATATCAGTGCTGGTCGAATTGCCTGGGGAGATTTTAATAATGATGGATTTCAGGATATGCTTTTAAATGGAAGTCGTTTATTTAGAAATGAAAAAGGTAGGAAATTTACGGAAATAACTAAAACTGCGTTCCCGGATACTATTCGAGGGAATGGTGGTTTATGGGCAGATTTCGATAACGACGGTGACCTGGACATTGTGACCAAAGACCCGGAATCTATCTGGCTGAATGAAAAGGGAACATTTAAAAAAGTGACAGGTAAAAATGCTCTTTCAGATAATAAAATTTCCACTGAAGGAGTTGGGATTGGAGATGTTAATAATGATGGTTGGCTGGATATTTATTTCGCTAATTATGAAGTTTGGAAAGTTACACATTCAGAACAGGAAGAAGATCAACTCTTTAAAGGAATAGGTGAAGGTAGATTTTATGAAGTGACTGATAGAGCGGATCTGATTCCCGAAGATGGGAAAAAACGAGCAGGTCGTGGTGTAAATTTCGGAGACTTTGATAACGATGGCGACCTGGATATTTATGTTTCAAATTATAGACTGCAGGATAATTTACTCTGGGTAAATGATGGTACAGGACATTTCAAAAATAAAGCCCTTGAACTTGGAGTAGCTGGAATTGAAGTTGAGAGCTGGTGGGGTCATACAATTGGTAGCGAATGGGCAGATGTAGATAACGATGGTGATTTGGACCTTATTACAGCAAATCTTGCTCATCCCCGTTACATTGATTTTTCCAATATGACGATGTTATATATTAATTCCGGACCTCCAGATTGGAAGTTCTCAGACATTCGACAAGATACTGGAATAAAGTTTGAGGAGACTCATTCCGAACCTGCCTGGGGTGATCTGAATAATGACGGTTTTCTCGACCTCTACATAAATTGTGTTTATGAAGGAAGGCGCTCATTTCTGTATATGAATAATATGGATGGAACTTTCAGGGATGTAACTTGCTTAGCAGGAGTTCGTCATTTCAACGGTTGGGGAGTGGCTTTTGCAGATTTTGATAATGATGGAGACCTGGATATTTTAGCTGCTGGAGGAAAAATCCAATTGTTCCGGAATGATACTCCAAACTCGGGAAACTGGCTGGAAGTAAAAGTTATCGGGAAGGATCACTCAGATGGAATTGGAACACGCCTGACTTTATCGAATGGATATATCACCTTGACCCGTGAAATTCAAGGTGGGAAAGGAACGACCAACCAGCATTCATTGATTCAGCATTTTGGACTTGGAGAAAACGTAGCTCCCTTCAATCTGAAAATCAGATTTCAAGATGGGGAAGAACGAATTATTTTAGTAAAAGAGAAAAATCAAAAAATTGAAATAATTCAATGATTTGGAAACTTCTAAGAATCTAAAACCTTGCGAACTGTGTCAGGTTTTTGACTGATGGTTTCAAACCTTTTCATCCTTCGCAATAGCTTGCTATGGAGAATGGACGCAATGGTTGACTTATGCTTCCCGACCGTTCAGAAGGTCTTGGCTTCTGTCATTCCTGTCCCGCCAATGCGGGAGGAATCCACTTTTCCTTAGCTGGCTCAGGGTTGTAGCTTGAATCAAATTTTTCGGTTTAATCTTCAAGAATGGAAAAGCAGAAAGTTTTTAAAATTCTATCAAACATTGAATATATACTCCTCTGCTTTCAATACTTCAGAAATTGTATAAAGCGAACCTGAAATAACAATCACATCTTCCTCCTGTGCTTCAGAAATAGCCTTTTGTGTAGCTTTGACCACATCTGAAATAATTTCGTAATTATTATGATCCTGCTGTACGAATTTAACCTGGTCTTCGATTTCTGCTGCACGAGTAGATTTATTTTTTGATATATAGATTTTATAACTAACATCACAGATATTTTTTATAATGCTTTTCAGATTTTTGTCTCTCAAAATCGCCATAACAAAGTATATTTTCTTATCCGGAAATAATTCTTTCAGATTTTGAGAGAGACACTTTATTGCTTCCTCATTATGAGCTCCATCGATAAGTACAAGAGGAGTTTTAGAAAGTATTTCCATTCTACCCTGCCAATTAACTTTTCGCAGCGCTTTTCGAATTTTGTATGTATCAATTGTCTTGTTAATTTCTTCCAGGAAAATCAAGAAAGTCATTATCGCTGTTGCTGAATTATATGCCTGGTGTCTCCCAATGAGATTAGTTGATAGTTTTTCCAAATTAAGCATTTTGGATTGGAAATCAAACTCAGTTCCGCTTTCAGAAAATGAAATGTTGGATACATTGAAATCTTTTTCAAATTCATAAACAGGGGCATCTTTTTCTTCTGCTATCTTTTTTATGATATCACTTGCAATCTTATCCATTTTTCCCAGAATAAGAGGAGTATTTTTTTTTATTATCCCGGCTTTTTCATAGGCGATTTTTTCTAACGCATTCCCCAGGCTTTTTGTGTGATCATACGAAATTGTAGTGATAACGGAAACAGTTGGTGTGAAGGGATTTGTTCCATCTAAGCGACCACCTAAACCAACTTCGAAGATTGCATTTTCAACTTTATTTTTTATGAAATAATAAAAAGCCATCGAAGTGGTTATTTCAAAAAAGGAGGCTTCATTTTTCTCAAAAATAGGTTGCCATTTCTTGTAAGATTTTATCAATTCATACAATTTAATGTTTTTCCCATTTACCCGGATTCTTTCACGATAGTCAACTAAATGTGGCGAAGTATTTAATCCTGTTTTAATCCCATATTCCAAAGATAGAGCTTCACATATTGCGGCTGTGGAACCTTTGCCGTTTGTACCTGCTATATGGATTCCTCTGAGTTTCTTGTTTGGATTTCCCATTTTGTCTAAAATATTAAGCATTCTATCCAGACCCAGTTTTACATTTCCTGAATGACGTTGATAAATATAATCCAAAAATTCTTGATATTTCATTTTTTTTTAATATAAAAAAACCTTCAAGGTCTAAAAAAAACCTTGAAGGTTTGAATTTTTCTCATTTTTATTCTAAAATACTTTCCGGTAATTTATGGTCCGGGAATTTCTCTTCATGCGGGCAGGTTACAATGATTTCTCCTGATTCAAAGTCACCATGCATATAATATTTATCGCCCACACCATTTTCCGGGCATTCGAAGGTTTTCTTAATATAATTCATTCTCATGAGGTCGCGAGCAGTAAGTGTAAAATCTTCTTGCCTTTCTTCCATATATCTCTGAATTCCATCGTATATAATTTTCATATTACGAATACATTCTTCAGCCTTTTGCTTTTTATTAATATTGTATTTTTGAGGGAGTATCAAAATAAATAGCAACACCACAAATGCAACTAAACTTATAATCTTATATATGTTGACCTTCTTCATTCCATCTCCTTTAATTTTTTTTTAAAAGACTTTAATTGAAGTTTTTTCGTCAAGTTTTTTGTTTAGAGTTTGAATTTATTATTTATACTTGACCAAAAAATTGAGTTTATTCTTAGTTGAAAAAAAATCTGGAGGAAATTATGTCAAAAAAAGTGCTTATAGCAACAGTTAAACCCTTTGCCAGCAAAGCTGTTGAGGATATTAAGAAGATCTGTAAAGATATTGTTTATGAGTTTATCCTTTTGGAAAAATATGCTGAGCAGGGTGATCTGGTTAATGCTGTTGAAAACATTGATGCATTGATTGTACGAAGTGATAAGGTGACGAGAGAGGTTATTAATAATGCAAAACATCTGAAAGTTGTAGTTCGTGCAGGTGCAGGATATGATAATATCGATCTTGAAGCTGCTTCTGAGAAAGATATCGTTGTTATGAATACACCCGGTCAGAATTCCAATGCTGTATCGGAACTGGCTTTTGGAATGATGGTCTTTATGGCACGTGGACAGTTCAATGGTAAACCGGGAACCGAGTTAAAAGGCAAAAGACTTGGAATTCATGCCTATGGAAATGTAGGGAAAAATGTAGCACGAATAGCTAAAGGTTTTGGAATGGAAGTTGTTGCCTACGATCCTTATGTGGATAAGGAAGATATAAAAGCTGGTAGTGTAATCCCGCTTGATACTGTTGAAGAACTTTATAATACTTGTGATTATGTTTCAATCAATCTTCCATTAATACCGGAAACAAAGGGGATTGTTAATGATAAGCTGTTAAGTATAATGAAAAGAGGAGCTACTATAATTAATACAGCGAGAAAGGAAGTTGTTTGTGAAGACAGTCTTATTAAAGTGTTTTCAGCAAGAGAGGATTTGAAATATGCTTCTGATATTGCACCGGATAAAAAAGATGAAATAATTGAAAAATTTGGAAACCGTATTTATTTTACACCCAAAAAAATGGGAGCTCAAACCTTGGAAGCTAATATAAATGCTGGAATTGCTGCTATCAACCAGATAATAAATTATTTTGAAAAAGGTGATACTACTTTCCAAGTTAATAAATAATATTTTTTATTAATATAACTTAATATTCTCAATAATATTAATTTCTGGGAATTATCCTGCAGGTAATCACAGTATTATCTGGGTTGAAAAGGATAATTCCGGTAAAGTTGTTTCATCAGGTGTTTACTTTTATCATATGAAGACAGAAAAGTATAATTCTTTCAAGAAAGCAATACTTCTGAAATAGACTGTAAGGGATTGTAAATCCACTGGAAATTTCCAGTGGCTTTTTTGTTTTTTCTACTAATCAGTATAAAACTTTTGACAATTATCTGTCCTTTTTAAAATCTATCTTAGTAAATTATTGAAACTAAATAATTGACCACAATAAGGAGGAGTGATGGCAGATTTGAAAACTGTAGAATATTTTGTAAGTGATAATTATTCTTTCAAAGTAATGAGAGATGAAAAAGGAAGAAAGGTTGGGAAACTGGTTAATTTAATAACTGATGAAGTAGAGGAGTTTAATCAAAGAGTTTTACCACAGAATATTCCAAATCTTTTAAATGTAGCCAAAGTCGTTATTAGCGCTGCCTGGCAGGATGGAAAAATCTTACCATCCGAAAAGGAAGCGTTCGAAAATGCTTTTAGGAACGTTAACTTCACAAATGAACAAAGAGCAGAAATTGAAAAAGAATTTAAGGATCCAACACCTAAAGAGGAACTCGTTAAAAATATTATGACTCGTGAAGAGAAAATGCTGATTCTGGAAACTTCGCTTTTGCTAGTAATCGCTGATAATGAATTTCATCCTAAGGAAAAAGAATTTATCGGATACCTTGTTAAAGAATTCGAACTTGATACAACAGATTTCGCTATTCTTTACAGTATTTTACCGGAACGGGTAAGGAAATACATTACCAAGGAAAAACTCCATGAAACTCTTGAAATAAAAGCTGATGAAATTGAGTCTTGGAAAAAATTCGTTGTGGCAAAGAAAGCATTAGATACAAGTCACGATCAAGTTTATGCTCAATTCCTGAATAACTGGAAAAATAAAAGTATTCGTTACAGAAGGAGTAGTGTCTATTAATTTTCAAATACTAAAAAATAAAGCCACGGAAGTCCTGTGGCTTTTTTATTGTCTATCAAATTCCAATTATTTTGAAAATTTCAAATAATTTCATACATGCTATAAATACAGCAACCATCAGTACAATCCTGATAAACCGTTCTCCTTTTTTAATAGCAGCTTTCACACCCAGGTATGCACCAATAGCATTTCCTGCAGCTATAATTAAACCATATTTCCAGAGAACTTTACCTGAAATTGTGAATATGATAACAGCAAAAATCGTATAACACATTATGATAAAAACTTTTACAGCATTTGCTTGAATTAAGTTGTACTCTTCTATCAGGTTTAAAGAAGCTAAAAATAAAAAACCAACTCCCACCTGAATAAAACCACCGTAAAATCCGATAGCAAAAAATATCAGGATTTCTAACCATTTCGGAAGTACTTTTGTAAATCTATTTCGCTGTTTATGTGAACGAAACATCAATATTACAATGACTATGAGAATTACTCCCAGAATTTTGTCAAACAGCACTGAATCTACTTTTGCAGCCAATATTGAACCGATGATAGCCCCGATAACCGCTGATATTGCAATGTGTATTATGGACTTTACTTGAAGTTGATTGTGTTTGTGAAAAATATATGTTCCTGTAGCATTTTGAAATAAAATCGCAACCCGATTTGTTGCATTGGCTACAGGAGATGGTATTCCTGCGAGAATCAACACAGGTAGAACCAGAATAGAACCGCCGCCTGCAAGAGTATTAATGAACCCGGCGGCTGTGCCGACAAAAAAGAGCAGAAGAAAAAATAGCATAATCTATTTCCTGTGATTTTTTTGAAAATCTTTTTCTGAAAAGCCGAAGTTGCTGGTAGAGTCAAGGAATAAATAACCGTTGAAAAGGTTCAAGGTTCTGGGTTCGGTAACCTTCAGCCTTCGTCCCGATTTGTCGGGACTACGTCTTGACAGGTCGGAACGGTTGTGAAACCTCTTGCTTTTTCTTGCTTTTCACGTCGTAGCTTTAGCGAAGTCGGGACCTTTTCACCCTTCGCAGTATGCTACGGAGAACGGGCCGAATGGTTGGAATGTTTTTTAACCGTTGAAAAGGTTCAGCAGGAAGAGAAGTCTCT
>DAOVQH010000142.1 GCA_030628755.1 Candidatus Cloacimonadota bacterium
AAGAGCTACAATGGTTACCGTCACATAGCTGGACCTGTGATTCCACAGGTTAAAAGATTTCCCGTCTTAGATGGGCTATATGACGAGTTAAAGAGACTTAATCGCCTTTGGTGATTTGACGGACAAAGTAGCAAGGAGTTAAAACGCCTTGCTAAAATGAGTAAAGTCTTTCAGACTACGCAATCCGCAGGATTTTATTTGTATACAAAGAATAGGGTTTAACCTATCGGATAAGGGAAATACAAATCTTATTCCTATCCGGCAGCTGCCGGAAGGGAACACAATTGTAGCTGAAACTCTGTTTCCTTGTATGGATAAATTCTAAAAGATAATGAAGTTTTTTTGAAACCTGACAGGTTTTGAGGTATATGTTATATACTTTTGAAAACCTGTCAGGTTTTAAGGTGCAGCTCTCGCTGCCAATTAATCATTAGTAAGAGCTACAATGGTTACCGTCACATAGCTGGACCTGTGATTCACAGGTTAAAAGATTTCCCGTCTTAGATGGGCTATATGACGAGTTAAAGAAATAGATTTCATGTTAAGAAAATTATCCGAATGGTAGCAAGGAGTTAAAACACCTTGCTAAAATGAGTAAAGTCTTTCAGACTACACAATCCGCAGGATTTTATTTGTATACAAAGAATAGGTTTTAATCTATCGGATAAGGGAAATACAAATCTTGTTCCTATCCGGCAGCTGCCGGAGATACTGGAGTTAAGACTGAACATAATAATAAGAAAGTTAAAATTAAAATTCCAAAAAATATTTATCAAAACTCAAAACTTGTTCGGCTTTTTTAGTCACCGTGTCCTCGTTCCCAAAGTCACCTTTGGGAACGTAATTGCTTTTGAAACTCTGTTTCGTTGTATAGAAAGATTCTAAAAAATAATGGAGCATTTTTTTGAAACCTGACAGGTTTTGAGGTGCTTTTGAAACCTGTCAGGTTTTAAGGTGTTGAACAAATGTTCTTAATTCGTCTTCGACTCGAATTATTAAATCCGAGTCGGGTTGGAATCTTATGACATGCTTTAACCTGATTATTTAACAAAAATAATTTGACAAAAAGAGTTAGTAAAAACCTTTTTAGAATTGAGTGTAATCAAACCTTCAGGAGGTAGTTATGTTGAAATTATTCCGTACTTTTTTCTTATTTATTATTATTTTGTTTTTTTCCCAATTTGCGTTGAGTGAAGAAAGAGCGTATGTAACTAACTGGGAATCTGATAATCTTTCCGTGATAGATATTTCGAGTAACACAGTTACAGGAACTATTCCCACTGATACAGGTCCTCATGGTCTTGCTTTCACACCTGATTATGAGTATGTTTATGTAACGAATTATGGTTCTGCAGCATGCAATAATAAAGTCACAGTGATACGAACTTCAGACAATACTATCCAAGGCATTATTACAGTTGGGAACTGTCCTGCCCAGATTGCTATCACACCTGATGGAGAGTATGGATATGTAGCAAATTATTTCAGTGATACATTTTCTGTTATCGAAATTTCCTCAAATACTGTTATGGCAACTGTATCTACGGGTGATGGACCAATGGGAGTTACAATCACTCCGGATGGACAATATGCTTACTTTGCAATGGAGCAGGCTGGAACTGTTCAGGTTGTTCAAACGTCTGATAACACGATTATAGCTACAATAAGTGTTGGCAGTTCACCATACAGAATTGCAATTACACCTGATGGTGCTTATGCGTATGTGACAAACCGTTTCAGCGACAATGTATCTGTCATTAGAACATCAGACAACACAGTTATAGCTACTGTTGGTGTTGGTGCCTGGCCGCATGGTGTGGCAATTACTCCTGATGGGGAATATGCTTATGTGGTCAATTTCTTTATGTCCAATAATGTTTCAGTTATACAGACTTCAAGTAATACAGTGGTAAATACAATCCCGGTTGGTTCCTGGCCCAAAGCGATTGCTTTTACCGCAGATGGGGAATACGCTTATGTTACAAATGGAGGTGGGAATAGTATTTCGGTGATACAAATAAGCACCAGCATCGTAGTTGCAACCATTCCAGTTAATACTAATCCCAGTGGTATAATTATTGGAGATTGTCTTGGAGGACCTGGTTGGATCGAAGGAACTGTGTTCTTAGAAGGTGGAACTGGGAACGTTGAAGATGTTATTGTAGCTGCTGGAATAGAATCTACAAACCCGAATGCAACGGGTTTTTATTCCATCGAAATTGAACCCGGAACTTATGATGTTACAGCTACACTTGAATATTATGAGACTGATACAGTTTATGTAGTAGTTGTAGAAGAAGGGGTGATAACTTCCGGAGTTGACTTGACCCTGATTTTTGCTCCACCTTTAAATCCACCGGAAAATTTAGTTATTGATTTTTTACCAGATAATGAAGCATTGCTTACCTGGGATTCACCTGTTCCTGCACCTGGTACAACTTTACTGGGATATAATGTCTATCTTGATGATATGGTGAACCCTGTTGGTTCAACAACCTTTAACTATTGGTTGTATGAAGGTTTAATGAATGGTCAGTGGTATATTGCTGGAGTTAGTGCTGTTTACGAGGAAGGTGAATCTTTAATAATTGAAATGATATATTTTTATCCGGGAACAGGAGCAGAAGATGATATTCTTAGTTACAAAACAGAACTTATTGGTAATTATCCCAACCCGTTCAAACCGACAACGAATATCTCATTTAATCTAACCGCTGAGCACACTGAGAGCGCAGAGACTTGTCAGCCTTGGATGATAAGCATTTACAATATTAAAGGACAGAAGGTTAAATCATTTCATACATTCCCAAACAGGGGTTTGGGAACGAGATGTGTGGTTTGGGACGGCATTGATGAAAACAATCAACCTGTTAACTCTGGAATATATTTCTACCAGCTTAAAATTGACAACAAACCTGTTGCCATCAAGAAAATGCTGTTGTTGAGGTAGATTAATTTACTCGTTCCACAGCTCTTGCTGTGGAACGCAAACGATTTTTTGAAAACCTGACAGGTTTTGAGGTATTAGAGACTTTTGAAAACCTGTCAGGTTTTGAGTTTCACTACTCGTTCCATAGCTCCAGCTGTGGAACGAATTATCGAGTTAGATAACTTAACAAATTGACAAAAATTTTCTGCAATATTTCCTGACTAATAAATCGAAGTTAAGGATTTACATGAAGAAAAAAGATGTAATAAATATTTTCATATTAATTCTTGTTATTACTTTTGCAGCGATAACTTATTATAATAGAACCTATACAAGCTCAAAATCTCGTTTCCTGATGGATACAATAGTAAATATCAAGATCACAACAAAAGATAAAAATGTGGATTCTATCATTGATACAGCTTTTGAGTTGATAGAAGAATATAATAATATGCTCTCGTTTTATTCAGAAGAAAGCGAATTGTGGAAATTTAATAATTCTGTTATTCAAAGTTTTCCAATGGATGAGGAGCTTTTACAAATATATCATTTAAGCAAAAAGTTGTTTGAAGAATCTGAATCTCTATATGATATAACGATCGGGGCATTATCAGAACTATGGGATTTTGATACTCCGCATATCCCTGCAGCGGATTCTATTAAAATTGCATTGAAAAATGTAGGGTTTCAAAGGGTTTCATTGGAAGGAGTTCTTCTGGTAAAACCGGAAGGATTGAAGATTAATCTTGGAAGCCTGGCAAAAGGTTTTATCATCGATAGAGTTGTTGACTTTTTAATTTCTGAGAATGTGAAATCCGGGATTGTAAATGCTGGTGGAGATATAAGAATATTCGGTAATAAGAAACCTGCTAAAATTGGTATTCAACACCCACGGAAAGAAAAAAATAAAACGATCGAAATCCTATATGTAGAGAATAAAGCTGTGGTAACATCCGGGGATTATGAGAGGTTTTTTGAAATTGATGGTAAACGTTATCATCACATTTTAAATCCGAAAACAGGTTATCCTGTAGAAAATATAGTTTCCGTTACTGTGATTGCTCCCTCAACTTTATGGGCAGATGCTTATGCTACTGCTCTTTTCCTGATGGAACCGGATAAAGCAATTGCACTTGTGAATGATACTGATAACCTGGAAGCAATTATATTCTATAAGGATGGGGTAGAGATTAAAAGAATTGAATCAAAAGGGATGGGAAAATATGTTATCCCTTGAAAGATGTCTTAATTATATTTTGAAGAAAATTGGAAAGATGAGGAGTTAATAATGAAATTCCAAAATACAAATAACAAATTCCAAATAAATTACAATAACCGAAATTCAAAATTACAAACTGTGAATGGAAAGAACATATTAAAGGGAAAAGATATGAAATCCCAAAAAGCAAATAACAAATTCCAAAACTTGTCCGGCTTTTTGCCCCGTTAGATATAATTTATGAAAATTAGGTAGGTTAATAAAACTGATGTCAATATATATAAAAACCCGCTGTTTAAAAAAGGAGTTATTATCTAACGGGGTAAAAAGCTAATGAAGTTTTTGAAACCTGTCAGGTTTTGAGGTGTAGGTTTGAGACTTTTGAAAACCTGACAGGTTTTGTTGAGGGAAAGCAAATGAATTGAAGAAATTTTTTTCATCAATATTAAAAAAATCAAAATAGTTTTTTTATTTGATAAGAAATGTTAAGATTTAAAGAATTGTATTGTTTTGGTCATTGGAATTTTGAATTTGTAATTTATTTGTTATTTAATGCTTGGGATTTGAGATTTATTAAAAAATAAGTAAAAAGGATTTGAAATGAACGATAAGATCGATATTCAAAGCCAGGAAGATAAACGAAAAATTACCATTGATAAAGTCGGTGTAAAAAATGTGCGATATCCAATAATAGTGGAAGACCGCGTAAACGGTACACAGAATACTGTAGCAGATCTGGATATTTACGTTGAACTTCCTCACAAACATCGCGGAACTCATATGAGCCGATTTATCGAAGTATTGAACAACTTCCATAAAGAAAACTTCATAAAGAAACTACCTGAATTTCTACAGGAAGTAAGAACAGCTCTCAATGCAGATGCTTCCTATGTAAATATTAAGTTTCCGTATTTCATTAAAAAGCAGGCACCGGTTTCAAAAACAGAATCACTGCTTTCCTACAACTGCTTCTTTGAAGCATTTCTGAAGACAGACTATAAACTGATCATCGGGGTAGAAGTTCCTGTAACGACCCTTTGTCCCTGTTCAAAAGAGATCAGTGATTATGGAGCACACAGCCAGAGGTCTCTTGTAGTTGTGAGAGTAACTTTCAGTAAATTCATCTGGTTGGAAGAAATTATTGAGATCATCGAGTCATCTGCCAGCAGCGAAATATACCCCCTTCTAAAGCGGGTTGATGAAAAATATGTAACTGAAAAAGCTTACGACAACCCTGCTTTTGTAGAAGATATCGTTCGGGAGATAACCCTGAAATTGAATAAAGATAAAAGAGTTACATGGTTCAAAATAGAATCCGAAAATCTGGAATCAATTCATAAACATAATGCTTATGCATTAATTGAACGAGATAAAAAATGAATGTAATTTCCAAAACTCTAAACAATAAATTCAAAATAATTTTAGCAAAGGATAATTCTAATCCTCTGGTTTGTTTACAACTTTATGTTAGAATCGGTTCTGCCTGGGAAAAGAGGGAAGAAGCGGGCTATTCTCATTTTACTGAGCACCTTGTTTTCAAATCCACAGAGAAATTCCCACAGAACTCAATTATGGAACGTGTTACATTTCTCGGTGGTTCTATTAATGCCTACACAGAATATGATACAACCTGTTTTTATATTACCTTACCTTCTAAATTTGTTTTGGAAGGAATCGAAATCCTGGCAGAACTTTCGCGACATGCAAATTACAGTAAACAGGAATTCGACTTTGAAAAAAAAGTAGTGATAGAGGAATTAAAGCAGTTTAAGAATGATCCTGAAGAATATTTCCTTGAACAGATTGCAAAAAATTACTTTAAAAAAAATCCCTATAGATTTCCCATAATCGGGAATATAGAATCCTTGAGAAACGCTACTTATCTAAAATTGCAGAAATTCTACAAAAAATATTATTCTTCAAATAATTGCTTTCTAATCGCTTCCGGGGATTTCGAAGAATCAGAATTAATGAACTCAATAAATTCCCATTTCGTGAACTGGAATACAAAGAAAATTGAAAAGATAAAAAAATTAGAAGATGATTATCCTGAAAAACCGAAAATAATTTCGATTGAGAAGAACATTTCAAACGACATTCTTGCATTTGTCCTACCGGACCTTGCTGAAACAAATCCGGATTCGTATCCTTTATCTCTGGCAATGAAAGCATTTGCAATCGGGAAAAATTCCCGTGTTTACACCAGATTGTTTGATAATGAGAAACTCATAGACAGCATTAAAGTCCATTCTCTGAGCGGTATAAACAGTGGAGCTTCGATTATTCTGGTAATGCCCAAAAAGAACGCAGACCTAACAAAGATTTGTAAGATAATATTAGAAGAATTAGAACAGTTCTACCGCTTTGGTATAAATGAACTCGAATTAAAAGACCATAAAAAAGAGCTTATATTCTTTTATCGCTATTCATTTGAGTATGTTGAATCTCTGGCTGCAAGCCTGGGGTGTGAGGAAATTTTAACCGCG
>DAOVQH010000287.1 GCA_030628755.1 Candidatus Cloacimonadota bacterium
CTTATATGAATCTATTCAAAAAAAGAACCCTTATCTTGGATTAAGTATTGAAAAAAAAGTTAATGATTTTGTTTCCCGAATAAAAAAGTGGAAGGTAGACTCCAAAAAACTTCCGGTTACTTTCCTGATAAAAAAAATTATAAAAGAATCGGATTTGATTGGTATTTACGAATATAGTAAAGACCCAAAAGATATTTCCCGAGTTGAAAACATCCAAGAATTCATAGCTGCAGCAGAAGAATTCTCCGAAAATTTTGAACATGAAACCGATGAGAAACCTATGCTTACCGATTACCTGCAAAATATTTCATTACAGACCGATATGGACAATGTGGATGAAAACGAAGAATCTGTGAAACTTCTAACAATGCACAATGCCAAGGGATTGGAATTCGAACATGTTTTTATCGTGGGACTGGAAGATGGTTTGATCCCTCATGCAAGGTCTAGAGAAAACCTGCATGGATTGGAAGAAGAACGCAGATTACTTTATGTGGCAATTACCAGGGCAAAAAAGAGAGTAAGGCTCTGTTATGCCTGTACCAGGCGAACCTACGAATCTGTCATCCCAACGATTCCAAGCAGGTTCCTTCTGGAGATCGATGAAAAATATCTTAAAAAAGAAGATTACACTTTTTATGAATTCCAGGTTCCACATTACCAGCGAAAAAAACCAAAGAAAACCGTTATTTTTGAGGATAAAAAATATTTTAAAATTGGACAGAAAATTATTCATGATAAATTTGGTAATGGAATTATCCTGGATGTAAATGGTAAAGGAAAAGATGCAAAGCTTACGATATCTTTTTCAAGCGGTAAGTTAAAAAAGATAATCGGAACTTATGTAAAATCAGAAGAAATGAGTTATAAAATATGAAAAGAAGTTTAACTTTCATTATAATTTTAATAGCCATAAATCTTGGTGCAACTAAATATGCTGGTGAGATATTCAGGATGGGCGCTGGTGTTCGGAATTATGCACTGGGTGGCTGCGGTGTAGCTGATGAAAATTCATTTGCTTTAGCTTATTGGAATTCTGCTCTTCTTTCCAAAGTTAAAAACAGCAAGTTTGAACTTATGCACGCAGAGGAATATATGGGACTTCTAACTTATGACACTGCTTCTGCTATCTGGGGTAAAGATAACAAATTCTCTGTAGTCATTACACGCATCGGTATCGATGATATCCCTTTAACAAAACTGGTGAATCCTGAAGACAGTCTATCATATTCCAACCGCCCTTACAAATACAAGTCTATAAATAATTCTGATTATGTAATTTATTTTGGACTCGCACGAAAAATTGGGAAATATAACATCGGACTAACTCCCAAAATTGCATATCGAAATCTAGCTGAAGAAAGCGGATTTGGTTTCGGTGCTGATATTTCCACCTTTTTTGAACTTTCAAAAAAAATGTTATTTGGAATTAAAGTCAGAGATTTTTTCACAACCCAGATCCTCTGGGGAAATGGAACTCATGAGATTGTTAACCCCGGAATTGACGCAGAATTAAACTATAAATTCCTTTTCCCGATTTTCCAGAAAAATGCTCAGCTTTTTCTGGGAACTGAAATTTATACTGAAGATAGAGATACTGCTTCAAAAGTATCTTTTAGTTTCTTAAGCCTGGATTACCACCTCGGTTGTGAGATAAACATGCATGAAGCTGTTGATGTTTATATTGGATATGATATAGAAAATTTTACTACCGGACTTTCCTTAAATTACAACAACTGGAAAATAAATTACTCCTTCGAGCAGAATTCAGAGTTGGAAAATTCCCACAGGGTTTCTATTGGTTATAAATTATGAAAAAAATTGCGATCCTGGGAATTACCGGTTCCATTGGATTATCGACAGTTGAAGTAGTTAAAAAGCATCCGGAAAGTTTCAAGATAGTTCTTGCATCCTCAAATAATAAATATAAGAAACTATTCTCCTTAGCTAAAGAGTTCCATATTCCAAATTTAGTCATTACAAATGAAAACCTTAAACAAAGCATTACTGATTATCCTGAAGGCATAACATTATCTTTTGGTGAAAACAATCTTCAGGAAGCTCTAAGTTCAGTAGAATGCGATATCGTTCTTAATGCAATTTCCGGTTCTGCCGGGCTTCGTTCCTCAATGACCGTGATCTCACAGGGGATTGATCTTGCTCTGGCAAACAAAGAATCACTCGTAATGGCAGGTCACCTTATCATGGAGAACTTAAAAACCTCGAAATCAAAACTTATCCCTGTAGATAGTGAACACAGCGCCATTTTGCAAGCAATTGGTTCTGCCACAACGGATGAAGTTAAATCGATTATTCTTACTGCATCTGGGGGACCGTTTAGAAATTTACCATTATCGGAATTCGAAAATATAACCCTGGAAGATACTTTAAAACATCCTACCTGGGATATGGGACCCAAGATAACTATTGATTCCGCTACAATGATGAATAAAGGCTTTGAAGTAATTGAAGCACACTGGTTATTTAAGAAACCGTTCTCCAACATCAAAACAGTTATACATCCTCAATCGATCATTCATTCTTTTGTTGAATTCGTAGATGGCTCCATAGTTGCCCAATTAAGCTTTCCAAATATGCAGATTCCAATACTTTTTGCTCTGACATATCCGAAACATATTAATTCAACTATTTCAAAAACTAATGTCTTAGACTTGCCAGAACTAACATTTTCAGAAGTTAAGAAAGAGCGTTACCCTCTCTTTTTCCTTGCTTGTGAGGTCGGGAAAAAAGGTGGACTCCTGCCTACTATCATGAATGCTGCTAACGAAGCCGCAGTTGACCTCTTCATTAATAAAAAAATAAGTTTTAACCAAATCTTTGAAATAGTAGAACATGCCATCTCAACAGCGGAAAATATTACTGAACCAGGTATCGATGAAATAATCTCTGCAAATAATGAAACTTTTCAGATAATAAAACAAGATTATAAAAAAATAATCTAAATTAATTTATTTAAAACCTAAATTTAAATTTTTTATTCTGCTTCTTTGGATAAAAGTATGAGATCAAAGCAAGTAGCACCGTTGGTTATTCCAACAATACTCTGGATAATCGGATTAATCCTGGGAAAATTCTGTGATATTCCAATTTCTATTCTGATAGTTTTGTTACCCATTTTTATTATATTATCTCTCTTTAGAAATATTCGGTTGTATTGCATCTTATTAGTAATTATAATTATGGGAATTTTCAGAATTACAATCCATAACCAATTCCCGGAAAATCATATTCATACAATTATCCGGAAATATCCCCAGATAACTCAACCAGTTGAAGGCAAGATAGTTTCCGAAGTCATAAAACAAAGATACAAATACAGATTCACTCTCGAACTCTATCATTTAGCAGGGAAAAAGGTTAAGGGTAAAATAAACTTCTTCACCAAGCAGGACAGCTTGAAATATGGA
>DAOVQH010000175.1 GCA_030628755.1 Candidatus Cloacimonadota bacterium
ATCCCCAAAATGCAAAGCATATTTACACTCGACAGGTAAGTCAGCAAGACATCCAGCAAAATTTTTTATTTCAGTGGATTCCCGTTTACACGGGAATGACAAATGAAGTGAAATTATCAATTTTGCAGAACCCATATATTTCTATATTTAAGGATGTTAAGTTATGCGTATTGACGAATTTTTTCCAGAAGTTGTTCGGGTTTTATGGGTTTTGGTATGAATTCATCAACTTTGTGGTTAGCTGCTAAGATTCTGGCAAAATCAGGTTCTTTAAGCTGTTGATTAAAATCTGTAACCATAAGTATAGGAATATTAAATGTATTTGGATTTGACTTTAGTTCACGACAAACGGAAAACCCATCTAAATCCGCAAGAATGGGGTCTATAATGATCAGGTTAGGAGCCATAATTTTAACCATCATTATTCCACCCTTACCAGTATCAGTAGTTTCAACTTCATAATCTTTTTCTTCTAAAAATTCCCGCATAGAACGCATAAAATCATGATTATTGTCTATAAACAGAATTTTCTTTTTTCCTGTTGGCTCGGAAGCATAGGCTTTGCTTCGAGAGAGCAACCCATGAACTCGCGCTGTTAGTTCTTTTGGGTCAATTGGTTTTTCAACAAATTCGTCTGCATTGTGATGAAGAGCTATCTTCTCTGCGTATTTCTCTTGAGAAGCCTTATCGCTTACGGAAGTTAAAATAAGTATTGGAATCTCAAAGAAGTCTGTGTTTTGTTTGATTTCTGTACACAATGAAAATCCATCTAAATCAGGTAGCATTATATCCAGAATAATTAGATCTGGTTTTTCTTTCTTCAGCATTAACCTGGCTTCTCTGGCATTGGAAGCAATTATAACCTCATATTTTTTATTTTCCAATATCCTGCTTGTAGCCTGACTGAAATCTACATCATCATCAATAATTAAGATTTTACCTTCACTCATTTTTACCCTCCTGTATTTTTGGTAAAAGTATTCTAAAAGTAGTCCCCTGCCCTAATTCACTTGTTACTTCAATAGTGCCAAAATGGGCATCTATTATTTTTTTAACGATAGACAACCCTAAACCTGTGCCATCAGTTCTATTTCCCTGTTTTACTTGATAGAATTGATCAAATATAAAAGGAATATCATGCTTGGAAATTCCTATTCCAGTATCGGAAACCTCCACCTTTACATATCCGTTTTCCATTCCTGCTGTGATGGTTACGTTTCCATCATCCTTATTATACCTGATGCTATTTTCCACTAAATTTAGAAAAACCTGTTCCAGAACATTTGTATTGCCAGATATTAATGCCAGGTTTTTTGGAACATCCATTTTCAAAGTTACATTATTTTGTTTAGCTAATGATTGCAAAGAATCCAGGATTTTGGATAGGATTGGAATTAAATTTGTTGGCTTTAATTCACCAACCAGTTTATTAGCATCGATTTTTGCAAAGTCGAGCCATTCTTTAATAAGTTGAATAAGTTCATCAATACGGATTTTTGAACGATTCAGCATATTTTTTTGTTCTTCAGAAACTTCACCTACCATACCGCCGAGAATTACCTCAAAATATTGTTGAACAGCAACCAGCGGAGTTCTAAGCTGATGTGAAACCATACTGATGAAATTTTCCCTCATTCTATCTTTCTCTTCTCGCAAGCGATTTGTTTCAAGAATTAATTTCCTCTTTTTTATGGCTCGATGTGTGACTAATCGAAGTTCATCAGGAGTGAATGGCTTAGGTAAGAAATCGTATGCTTCCCTTTTCATTGCTTCCACTGCTGATTCTATCGTGGCATATCCAGTTATAACTATTGAGACAATGGTTGGATCAATCTTTTTTATCTCTTCCAAAACTTCCATTCCACTCATTCCGGGCATTTTGAGATCAACAAGAACAAGGTCTGGTTTTATTTCCCTTATTTTATGTAACCCGGTAATACCATTATTAGCTGTATCAACCTGATAACCATCCTTAACGAAAACCTGACTACAAGAATCGCATATATATTGCTCATCGTCGATAATAAGAATTTTTGCCTTTTTTATTTTCATATTATTACTAAAAGGCAAAATCTGTGCCATAAAACCAGCGATAAAATGGAAGTGCTCTAAGTTTATGAAATAGAATAAATTATATTTTTTTCTTATTTATATTTAGGAAAAGTAAATGCTAAATTAATATAAACTTTTGAGGATTTTATCCTCAATGCTGGGGAATTAATCCCCAGATTTTAATCTATATTTATCGATCTTCTGATATAATGTTTTACGGTCAATTTTAAGTAAACCTGCAGCTTTACTTTTATTCCAATTGCATTCTCTTAAAATTTTTATTATATGTTCTCTTTCAGCAGAAGCTAAAGTAGTAGAATAGTTTTTTGAACTAACAAATGAAAAATGAAAAATATCTGTTGGTTCGATAATGTCACTTTTAGTAAGCACAACTGAACGTTCTATGGTGTTTTGCAACTCCCTTACATTTCCGGGCCAATCATAATTAATAAGAGCTTGTATAGCCTTGGGGGAAATTGATTTTATTTTCTTCCCTCTTTTTTGGTTATATTTGTTCAAAAAATAATTTACCAGGGAAGGAATATCATCTTTCCTAACCCGAAGCGAAGGTAAATTTATGGGTATCACAGCCAACCTGTAAAACAGGTCTTCACGGAATGTACCTTCTTTAATTCCTTTGATTAGATCTGTATTTGTCGCTGAAATAATTCGAACATCAATTTTTACTGTCTGGTTACTTCCAACTTTTGTAATTTCACTTTCCTGAATTGCTCGCAGGAGTTTTCCCTGAATATTCGTACTGATATTTCCAATTTCATCAAAAAACAGAGTTCCGGTATTCGCTAATTCAAATTTCCCGAGTTTAGATGCAATTGCTCCTGTGAAAGAACCCTTAACGTGTCCAAAAAGTTCACTCTCAAAAAGGGTTTCCACCAGACTTCCACAATCTACAGTTACAAAAGGCTTATTTTTTCGGGAACTATTTCGATGAATTGCTCTGGCAACCAGTTCTTTTCCAGTTCCACTTTCACCTGAAATTAAGACTGTACTATCAGATGGACCCACTCTTCTTATCAATTCTTTTATTTTTATCATTGGTTCACTTTCACCAATGAACTCATCCATTCCAATATACGAATTTAACTGTTCGCGAAGATAAATATTTTCTATTAAAAGTTTTCTTTTTTCAACAACACGTTTAACGATAACTCTCAATGCGTCTGGAGTGAAAGGTTTGGGAAGGAAGTCGTTTGCGCCAATCTTCATAGCTTCAACTGCAGATTCAACTGTAGCATATCCGGTAATAACAATCACAACTGTGTCAGGATAATTCTCTTTTATCTTTTTCAAGACATTCATACCGCTAATACCCGGCATTTTCAAATCAAGGATAATAATATCATAAAACTTCTTTTTCAGAAGCTCCAGACCTTTATGCCCATCTTCAGCTTCACTCACACCATAATGGTCTTTAACAAGGATTTGACAGCATGCATCACGCATATGTTTATCATCGTCGATTACTAATATATTGGTTAGTTTATCCATTTTGTTCCTTAATCGGCAGGCTTACAGTGAAAGTGGAGCCTTTTCCAACCTCACTTACAACGCTGATATTTCCCTTATGTTTTTTTATAATTCCATAACTTATGGAAAGCCCAAGTCCTGTGCTGTGAGGTTTGTGCCCTGCTGAGAAAAAAGGATCGAAAATTTTCCTCATATTCTCTTTTTTGATGCCGTAACCAGTATCTGTAAAATTCACATTTAAAAATTTACCATCAGCAGAAAAACAGGTTTCAATAGTCAATTTCCCCTGACCATTCATTGACTCTACAGCGTTCAAGAGGATGTTAATGAAAACCTGCTGGATTTTGGCTTTATCAAGCATAATTACAGGTAGTGATTGATTAAAATCTGTAATTATATCAACATTTTGAAACATAGATTGATTCTTAACCAGAGAGAGTACATTTTCTATAATTTCATGGACATTTGTAAATTTCATTTCCGCTATGGTTAGACGTGAAAAATCAAGAAGTCCCTTAACTATTTCCTTACATCTTGTTGTTTGTTCAACTATTTTTTTTAGATTTTCCTTTATCAGGTTTTCCTCTTTCATATCTTCAAGCAAAAGATTACTATATAATAAGATACTTCCAAGAGGATTGTTTATTTCATGAGCCACACCTGCTGCTAATTGGCCAACAATAGCCAATCTTTCGGATTCCATAATTTTTCGTTCTGTATATTCTTTTAATTGTTTATCTCTATCTTTTATAGAATTAGCCATAAAATTGAATGTTCTTGCTAATTCTCCAATTTCATCTTTAGATTTACATTCAACTCTATGGTTCAAGTCTCCCTCAGCTAAAATATGAGATGCGGAGACAAGAGATTGAATAGGTTTGATAATACTGTTCCCAAGTAAGTACGAAACAGCAAAAGCAACAATAATTCCAGCGAGAGTTATCCAAAGGAACGTCCACGATGTCTCGCGTTTCATATCCATAAATTCTTCTTCAAGAATTCCAACATACAAAATACCGATAATCTCTTTCTTAATATTCTTTATTGGCTCATAAGCTGTTATATACCAATCATTAACAACAAACGCCCTATCTATCCAGGGATTTCCTTTTATCACCACCTGTTCATATACTTCTTCAGAAACTCGTGTTCCAATAGCTCTATTTCCATCCTTTGTTTTTACATTAGTTGAGATACGAAGGTCGTCCTGAAAAATGGTAGCAGTGCCAATATCTTTTCCCTTATAAGTTTCCCCACGATACACTATATCCTTTATCTTATCGACAATTTCATAATTTCTGTTCAGCAAAACTCCGCCATATAATACCCCAATTAAATCACCTTCATAATTAAAAATCGGAGAGGCAGCTTTTATTATCATACCAGATGTCTTTTCTTTCTCAGTTCTTTGCCTTGCTTTAGGAGTTTCAACAAATTCAATACAAGCTTGATTTGTAAGGTCATCTCCTTCTTTAAGAAGCTCTTTCTTTTGAACAATTTCAGTTGAAGCAATCTCTTTTTTTTCTTTTATCACCGCTTTGATAATCTCATCTTTTGCCTGATTATCACCAAATAGTTTTGGATTATGCGTTCTCAGAAGCACTTTCCCATTTTTATCTGTAAGTGTTAGAATATCTAAGGATTCTCTTACACGTATCCTTTTAAGCTCAGTTTCCAGAGATTCCATATTATTCTTCAAA
The DNA here is from genome assembly GCA_030628755.1 of Candidatus Cloacimonadota bacterium. Lineage (GTDB taxonomy): Bacteria > Cloacimonadota > Cloacimonadia > Cloacimonadales > TCS61 > JACNIV01. The sequence continues at coordinate 5,241 of DAOVQH010000175.1, forward strand.
AAGGCATCTTTTATAAAGAATCTCAAAGCAGTCAGCCGAATTGAGGTTTTAATTTCTCTTATTTTTTCCTGGTATATTTCTCTGGCACTATTAAGGTCCAATTTTACTTTATTCTGAGCTTGCTTGACAATTCTATCTCCAATTAAATGTGTTCCTATGATTGTAACAGTGAAACCGGAAATGATAATCACTAATAGAAAAAACAATATCATTTTTATTCTAATTGAGATTTTCATAATATTTTGTACCTTTTTAGACAAAAATATTTAATAAATATCTATATAGAAATCAGTCTTCGATTTGACATTTCCCACAATCTCAGCACACGGATAACTACTATTTTTAAGGTCACTTAGAATAGAATCAACCTTTAAAGGATCTACACACATCAGGATCCCCCCGGAAGTCTGAGCATCGAACATTAGCATCTTGATGTTATAATCTACATTGTTAAACTTACAGAATTTTTCCAGGAATTTCTGATTTCTAAATGTAGCTCCGGGAATACATCCCATATCGACA
>DAOVQH010000265.1 GCA_030628755.1 Candidatus Cloacimonadota bacterium
TATCATAGTATGCATTGCACAAAGAATGTATCGATAAATTTCGATAAATCCTTCTTTCAAAACCTATATAATTGTATTCTTCATTTTCATCTTTGTACTGACTTTGATTTCTATAGTATGTAGAGCGAAACCACCAGTCTTTTCCGATATCCACATTCATCACTAATTCAATCTCGTTGTATAGATCCTTTACGGTTGTACTGCCAAAGTCGATTTTCAATCCATTTCTTTTGAAAAGGTTCTTCTCCCATTCAATCTGCCACGAAGGACTGAAATCATAGTTCACAAATGCATGAACAAATATCCTGGTCTTTTTATAGTCAACATCAAATTCCCACTCAAAAGGAGCATTTTCTTGTGCAAAGGTATAAGTGAATGAGATAATGATATTCATTATAAATGCTGAAATAATAAGATACTTTTTCATTTTTTCACCATCAAGATACTATGGGAAATCAGCCACTAACTTACACAGACAGATACTGACGAACATTTTTTTCTTCACTTAGTGCTCTCCGCCTGCCAGCGCAGTCTTGGCGAAGACTGGTGTGCTCTGTGGTTTTTTCCTTTATCCTTTTTGCTTTTCTTGACCCGTGAAATTTATTTATTTTCTATTTCACTGGGTTGCTTTTCTCTTTAATTTTCTTATCCTTTCCATCCACAACCAGCCAAACGTAGAACCCAGCACATAATAGATAAAATCACTCCAGACAAACGATGTTCCGATTATTGTTCTTCCGATAAAATCACTACGTATCAATTCCAAAAAGGGTGGATGCCACAATTGTAAACATTCCAGAATACAAGTTACGATAAAAACTCCGATAGCAATATTGATCGGTTTGAACTTTGGCAAGATAAGAAAAACTACCAGACACCAGAATATTTCGTAAAGCAATCCACCGAATGAATCATTGAACCACCTTGCACCTGGACCGGAATAGAATTTACACAAAAATCCCAGTGGCGTGATTACGAAAATAGATATAAGAATAATTAATCTTATTTTGAATTTACTCATTAATCTATTATGTCCAAGTTTCACAATTTTCTATTAAATTCATACACCATTTTTCTATATCTTCATCTCCACTTACGACAAAATCCTGTCCAAAACCAATCGTTTCCAAAGTTAATTTCTGTCCATCAATTCTAAATCTTTCTTTATTACTATGTCTGCTCATTCTTGTTCCAAATTTTGGATGAAAATAACATGGCAATTCCCAAATACTTTTTGAATAACCTTTTTTTGTAAGAACTAATTTCTCATTATACTTAAAAACCTCTGAATTTTCTGCTATATATAATGAATTAATCGAATTTTTATTTCTTAAATGAGGATGATCAAAAGCCCAATTTAATTTTGGAAAAAGCTTTTTGATATTCTCAGTCCTAATGTTATCAAATTGAACTATTTCAGCAATTTGTAAATAACCGAAAATAATATGACGTTCATAATCTTTTTCAAAACTAAGTTTATTATCTCTAAAATATGTCCGTTTAAAGCTTCCGAAAAATAAGAAAATATCTCCCTTTTGTACATTCTGATTTCTTAAATGTGATTCTGCACTTCCAGATTGACCGAAAACAGCTTTCCAACCCGGTTTTCTTTTCTTTACGTTATTAATTAAATCCGGGTCTAAATGACATTTTCTGCTTTGAGGAATTCTCAGGTTCAATTCTTTCATTAAATCAAGATAAGTCTTATTTCCTGTTAATTTGAGTTTATCATATTCTATACCATAGTTTTTTTCAGTTTCCGGGATGGGAATAGATAATAATCTTCCATCTGGAAGTATAGGGCTCGCTCCTTTTCCAAATGAACGATCAAACCCTTTTCTACTTAAAATGACTTTCATATTCTTTTAATGAACCCGACTCGGGTTCTATAAAACCCTTGCAAAGGTTATTGACCTTACGGATGGTCATTGCTGATTTTTCTATTTTTTCTTCGACCTCCGTAATGGTCGATTCTTTATTTGTTTTTTTAACCATGCACAAGGGTTCAAATATCTTTCTACCTCTCTTATGTTCTCTCTCCCGAAATATCGTGGTTGGAGAGGGACACACCTTCGCTATATACTACAGCGGTGCAGGCAAAAATGTGAGGAAACTCCAACCATTGCGGAGGTTTTCAACCATCCGCAAGGTTTTCCTATTTCAGCAGCAGCATCTTCTTCGTTTCGTTGTAGTTACCGCTCTTCAGCTTATAGAAATAGATTCCTGAACTCATATCTTCAACATTCCAATCAACTGTATGAGACCCGGCAGGTTTTTGAGCATCCACCAAAGTTTCAACCAATTGACCCTTAATATTATAAATCATTATTTTTACATTGCTGGCTTTAGGTAAGGAGTAACTAATTATAGTTTTTGGGTTAAAAGGATTAGGATAATTCTGATAAAGTTTTACTCTTATTTGATATTCAGTATCATCAAAACCAACAGAGACTTCGGAAGTTATCCTCTGTGCATAGATATCACCATTATTGTCAGGATTCCTCAAATCCCGCCATGTTATGATAGTCCCTTCTAAACTATCGGTCACAATTTGCGGATGAATTCCAGTAAAACCAGAATTCGTTATATCACATACCAGGACGCCATTTAAGTCCCAACCAGAATGAATATTCCCGTCTCCATCTATTCTTTGTGCATAGATATCATGCCTTCCATCTCTTTCATCATCCCAGGTTATTATAGCACCACCAAGACCGTCTGCGATTATCTTGTGATGAGTCTGATTACCCACTGCATTGCAGATGCAGATACCATTTACTCCCCACTGAGATATTCCTGACGAATTTACCCTCTGTGCGTAGATATCAAGATTGCTGCCACTCCTGTAATCCTGCCATACAATGATAGCACCGCCTGAACCATCGGATACAATTTCGGGATACAAGCTTATTTCATCACAGATATACACACCATATAAGTCCCACTCAAGTATTCCGGATGAGTTCACCCTCTGGGCAAAGATCTCGTAATAACTACCATTGCCATTTACATCATCATCCCATGTTATGATAGCACCCCCTGAACCATCAGATACAATACTGGAATTCTTCTGGTCATAAACATTATTACAGATGCAGAGGTCAGTTGAACCCCATTGACGATTTCCATCCGAGTTTATCTTCTGTGCATAGATATCAAAACTGTTATCCGGGCTTTCTTCCCTCTTGTCCCACCATACTATAATAGCACCTCCTGAACCATCAGCGACACCAACTGGATTCTTTGCATGTTCTGATGCATCAGAAACCACTTTACTGCTTGAACCCCAGGGGAGTGTCCCTGATGAGTTCACCTTCTGGGCATAGATTATACCTGGTACACCAGCACCCTCGGTATCCTTCCATACTATGATAGCCTCGCCCGAACTACTAGCAACAGTCTCATAATGCCACAAAGAGTGGGGAAAATCATCCACACATATCAGAACACCATTTAAAGGTGACCACTGGCGTTCTCCTAATGAGTTCACTCTTTGTGCATAGATATTCCAGTCAGAGTTTGTATTCCTCCAGGTTATGATAGCTCCACTTGAGCCATCTGATATTATCTTGCAAGATTTCTGCGTGCCTGTTGTATCGCAGATAACAATACCGTTTTCTGGTGTCCACAACCGAACTCCTGATGAATCTACCCTCTGTGCATAGATGTCATAGCTACCACCTCTATGATCAACCCATGTTATAATAGCACCGTAAACATCATCAGATGCAATTACTGGATTACTCTGTAAAGATAGGTCATTGCATATCACAACTCCATTTTCTTGCCATGCAAAACTTACAACCGGACTCATAATTATGAGTCCCATCAAAGCAGCTATTATGTGCTTCATGTCTCCTCCTTTCTTGAATATTTAATA
>DAOVQH010000263.1 GCA_030628755.1 Candidatus Cloacimonadota bacterium
CCAAAAAAGAATATGAAGAAGATAAGACAATAATCGGGAAAGAATACTAACTCGAATTCTCTCCGGAAGAAAAAGCTCTCCTATTACTACTTCGCGGCGAGATGACCGCAAAAATTCACGTTCATAAAGAAGATGATGTTTTCTATTTGATAAAGTTGGTAAAAAAATACAATCTTAAAGCTACAGCAGATCATACAGGCGACGTATTTCATAAAGAGATCTTCGATGAACTCGGAAAAAATAACATCCCGGTCGTTTATGGACCACTCGGTTCTCTGGGCTATAAAGTTGAACTGAAACATGCATATTATCAAAATGCAAAACTATTGATGGACTCAAAAGCCTTTTTCGGTCTGATGACAGACCATCCGGTTGTTCATGTCTATTCGCTTCGGGATAGTCTCAAATTCTTCCTCATACAAGGAATGAGCGAAACAGAAGCTATTTCCCTGATAACTTATAAAAATGCTAAAATATTGGGAATTGATGATATTCTCGGTACAATTGAAAAAGGAAAACTGGCGAGCCTGGTTGTGTGGGATAAGAATCCTTTGAATCTCAGCGCATTTCCTGTAATGGTTATGGGAGAAGGAAAAATTCTGAGGAAAAAGTAAAACCAAGCGTTAATTCAACCATCTCGGTTGAACTAATTAGTTTCCATCCGTAAACTCAGGTTTTTCGACTCGTAAGTTTACCCTGTAGGGAAGTTTACCCTGTGAAATGCTTGCCCTGTGTAATCCACGAAGTGGTGCAAAGCAATTACACAAGGCGAGCAATATTTAACAGGGAATGACCCCAGTCCCGAAAGTATTCGGGACGGGGTAAACCGTATCGGGGGAACGATCCCGATTTTTCGGGAAGACAAAGTGCGTATTCAAGCTACATCGAGTCGTCGTCTCCGGCAACTGTCGGATCCTTACAACTCGAAACGGCACTTTACGGATGGACACTAATTAATAGTAAAAAAAAATTCTTGCATAATCATGTGCGCCTGGCTTTATTTTTTTTTTTAGATAAAGGGAGAGTAAAAAATGGCTAAACGAATCGGTGAAATTCTTCATGAAAAGGGGTATCTCACTTTAGAGCAGGTAGAAGAAGCTTTACTTATTCAAAAACAATACAGCAATAAAGGAATGTGGATGTACATCGGTCAGATACTTATAGAAAAGGGAATCGTTACAAAAGAACAGGTTAACGAAGGACTCGATATACTTGAACGTGCGAAAGTAAAAACATAAAATTCTTATGCATAAACATTGAGTGAAATTAAAGTTCGCATCTTGAAAAACTTCCGAATAATATTGCCTGAAAGACAAAAATTACTAAATTTTGCTAAATAAACTTTAGGGAGAAATATGAAAATACAGATCGGAAAAAAAATAATTTTTATATTTGTGATCATTCTAATAGCCTTTCCTTTTCTCTCAAAAATAACAGAAAAAGATTTTGAAGAGAAGCGGAAATCAATGGTTAAATCCCAGATAAAATACAGGGGAATAAAAGATAAAGCTGTTCTTAACGCAATGCGAAATGTTCCCCGTCATCTCTTTGTTCCCAAAAGTCAACGCTCAAAATCCTATTATGATAGACCTCTTCCTATCGGTTTTGGACAAACCATATCCCAACCCTACATCGTTGCTCTGATGACAGAACTCTTGTGTTTAACTGACAGTTCAAAAGTCCTTGAAATCGGGACAGGATCGGGTTATCAGGCAGCAGTACTGGCAGAGATCACCGATGAAGTTTATACTATAGAAATAGTTGAAAAACTGCATAATATCTCAAATGAAACCCTGAAAAATACGGGTTATACTAATGTAAAAACAAAATCTGGAGATGGATACTTCGGATGGGAAGAACACGCTCCCTTTGATGCCATAATTGTAACCTGTGCTGCAGAATTTGTACCTCCCCCTTTAATCAAACAACTGAATATTGGCGGCGTAATGTGCATTCCGGTAGGTCCTCCATTCCAAGTTCAGAATTTGCTTCTAATCACAAAAAAAAGTGAAGAGGATATAATAACAGAAGTTATAACATACGTTAGGTTTGTGCCGTTATTAAGGGATTGATGTTTCGAACTCACCCCCAAATGCTGGTTCAGACTTGCAATCCGAACCAAAACATTCGCTCGTTACTAAATTCCATTTAGTAACGCTATTTGTTAGTGAAACTTAGTTTCGAGAAATCGGTATTACACTACTGGCAATTGCTGGATGGAGACGAGTCGAAAGGATATATCTTGAAAATTAAATGGAAACAACAACATATTAATAATTCTTGTGCATCTGCCTGTTTAGCAATGCTGTTGAGTAATTATGGAATAGACAAGGAAGATTATGATGTTATAGAAGAATCCAAAATGCCATATCTAATAAAATATGATAAAGAAAATGATTCTTATCATTCTGGGATGCTCGTTCAAAATGATGAAATTTTTAACATAATGACCCTGAAATATCGCATGGAATTCTTCCATAATGAATTTAAAAACTGGGATGAATATTTTAGAAAAGCCAAAGAATTACTGACAGACAACATACCTTTTATGACTGGTATTTCAATCAAATTTATTCCATCTTCAGGATATGATAATGCAAAAAATATAACATCCAGTCATGCAATTGTTATTGATAACTTTAAAAATAATTGTTTTCACATTCTTGATCCTGATGCAGGTTTATTAAGAGATAAACGATATAATTTTGATGAAATTAAAGAATTTGTTTGTTTAAATATAACTTTGGAAAATTTCAGAAAAGGGATTGAAAATAAAAAAGGTAAAAAATTTTTAATAGGATATTTAAATAATTCAAAATCTTCAAATAATATAGATTTTAATAAACTTATTCAACAAAGTAAAAGAGCGATTGAATTATATCCACAAAGAATTCAAAATATAAAAAATAAATTTGTAGATAATGAAAAAAATTCTTATGAAGATTTTCATAGCTTTATTATAAGATACATTAAACCTCTGGCAATAGATTTGAAAAATGCTTTAAAAACTATTAAAAATAAAAATAATCCACAAAATAATCTTATTGAAACTTTACAAAATTACCAGAATTTTGTGCTTGAATTTCAAATAAAAGTTCAAAATATGAACATGAATTATTTGGAATTTTTTGAGGAAATTTTTATTAGAGCAGATGAAATAAAAAAATTAATTCTTCAGCATTTGAAATCAGTTTAATAAAAGTAATAAATATTATGGACTTACTGATTAATCTTGTTACCAAGTTTAACTTGGGAACAAGAAAACTCACCCCCATTCTCACATCTCGTTGCATAGCTCAAGCTATGCAACGTAACTGATGCTCGTTACTAAATTCCATTTAGTAATGTGGGTTGTTACTGAAACTCAGTTTCGGGTATGTATGTTCCCTAACAGGACCTGTTATGTGACAGGTTAAAAGTTTGGGAACAAGCTTAAACTTGAATTTAAGATTATGGAAAGTCCCCTCTTTAGTCAAAGAGGGGATTTAGGGGAGTTTGATAATGACCAAAAATAGCACAAGATTCATTCAAATTACTGTATTCCTCACTTCCCTCACTATACTCTGCTATGAAATCATCCTCACCAGGATCTTTGCCATAACTCAATGGTACAATCTGGCATCTATCATCATCAGTGTAGCTTTGCTGGGTTTTGGGGCAAGCGGTACCATGATATTACTGCTGAAACCTTACATCGAACGTCACTATAACAAATTTATCCAGATCGCTTTAATTCTATATCCTTTTACACTCTGCACTGGTTTCATTATTTTCTGCAAAATCCATTTCAATCCCTTTGAAGTTGGAATCGATCCCAAACAACCGCTTATCCTGCTTTTATACTTCTTGATTTTAGGAATCCCCTTCTTTTTCGGAGCTTTTGTAATCGGACTAGCACTTATGAAATTCCCGATCGGGAAAACGTATTTTTCAAACCTTGTAGGTTCCGGTA
>DAOVQH010000292.1 GCA_030628755.1 Candidatus Cloacimonadota bacterium
AATAATTTTGAGGTTGAAGATAAATATCAAAATGAAGCTCAGGGAATTATCGATGGTATGATATATGCCGGGATTGATCTTTACAGCAACACCTTGCAAAGAGATATAGATGAAAATGACATATTGCTCTCAAATGCTATTATCGATCTATTAGCATTGGATGAATTACAAAGAGATGATGAATCCTGGTGTTCGAGTCTTTCTAGTTGGGGAGAGAGCACCATCCTTGATCCTGAGTTAAATGGAGATTTGGTCATTACCAGGAACATGGATTGGACACCACATAATGAGCTGCTGGAGAATCATCTTCTGGTTGTCCATTTCCCTGTTGAGGAAAATGAAACCAACTGGCTTGCTTTCACATTTCCCGGACTTTTTGGTGCTCTATCTGCTTTGAATGAAGACGGACTCTGTGCTTTTATGAATATGGGAAATAACAATTACCATCCCAATTTAAATACTTTTCATCCTATATTTTTATCTATTCGGAATGGAATAGAAACTTATGATTATAATGGTGATATGGAAATAAATCCGTCCGACATAGCAGATGCGATCCAGGATAAATATCAGTTGAGCGGTTCCATCATACATAGTGCAAATCAATCCTATGCAGTTGTAATTGAATGTAATAATGAAAATGGAGTAGAACTCCGGGATGATTCGGATAATACAATTATTCCAGAAGAGCATCTGGCTGCGACAAATCACTTTAGGGTACTTTATCCGCCCGTGTATTGTTATAGGTATGAGAACATCTCAGATTCACTGAATTCAAATTCCAATGTGAATATAAACAGAAGCTGGGAATTACTTGCTGGTGCTGCCGGAGTTCCAACTAATCTTCATATGATTCAATACGCTCCAACTTTGAATTTAATCAAATGGTCAACAGCAACTGCAGGAACACCTGCATATCAATTAGAACCTACTGAGTTTGATCTGGAGGAACTCTTTACTTATAGTACTTCTGCTGATCCTGAACTTCTTGAACAAATCTCATTGATCAAATCTTACCCAAACCCGTTTTATTCAACTACTTCTCTCTATTTTTCTTTACCGCAGGCTTCCAAAGTTGAATTAAATATTTTCAATATAAAGGGGCAGAAGATAAAAGAATTGGTAAATGATTATAGAAGAGAGGGAAATTATACCATAGAATGGGATGGGAAGGACGAAGCAGGGAATTGTGTTGTTAATGGAATATATTTTTACAGATTTGAAACTGAATTTAAAATTGAGTCAGGGAAATTAATTTTAGTGAGATAGAATAAAACTGAAAAGGAGTCAATAATGTATAAAAAACAAAACGTAATAATAATTCTGATTTTCATAATTACCATATCAAATTTAACAGCAGATAATCTTAACCAAAAATTTATTGAAGATAATAATGCTTTTGCCATTGAACTTTATGAACAATTAGCAAAAGAAGATGGAAACATCTTTTTCTCTCCATATAGTATTTCCACTGCTTTAGCAATGACTTATGCCGGAGCAAGAGGAAATACGGAAAAAGAAATGTCCGATGTTCTTCATTTTTATTTATCACAAGATGAATTACATCCGGCTTTTTCCAAACTTTCATCACATTTCGCAAGAATTCAAGATATTGGAAATATTGAATTGAATATTGCCAATGCTCTCTGGATACAAAAGAATTATAATATATTGGATAGTTTTCTTAATATAAACACAAAATATTATAATGCAAATCTTTTTAATGTAGATTTTATGAATGCAACAGATGAAGCTGCTCAGGAAATCAATGATTGGGTGGAAGAAAATACAAAAAATAAAATTAAAAATATATTAAAAAAAAGGGATTTACATCCTTTAACACGTCTTATATTAACAAATGCCATTTATTTCAAAGGAGATTGGGAATACGAATTTGATAAAGAATTAACAAAAGAACTACCTTTCTGGATAAATAAAAATAAAAAAGTAATGGTTCCAATGATGTACCAAAAGGATAGATTCAAATACTCTAAACATGAAGATTATCAAATGCTGGAATTGGCATATACCGGAAAAGAACTTTCTATGTTTATTTTTCTTCCAAATGAAATTGATGGTCTATCCAAACTTGAAAAAAAACTTAAAGATATTTTATTTACTTATTTAAATCAGTTTGCTCAACATAAAAAGATTGAAGTATATTTACCAAAATTTGAATTCACCAAAAGATTTGTATTAAATAAAAAATTAGAAACATTGGGAATGAAGGATGCTTTCATTATTTCTAATGCAGATTTCTCTGGTATAACCGGAAATAAAAAACTCTTTATTCATAACATAATTCATAAAGCATATGTAAAAGTTGACGAGCAGGGAACAGAAGCAGCTGCTGCAACAGCAGTTTTAATGGCAGAGTCAGCAGAGATAGAGGAACCAATATTTAAAGCAGATCATCCGTTTATCTTTTTGGTTCGCGATAATGAAACAGGAAGCATTCTTTTTATTGGAAGGATTGTTGACCCGTTGGATAAATGAATTTTTTCAAACTTGCCATCCTGCAGCTGTCGGATGGTAAGTTTTTATCAGGAAAATTACGATTGACAAAAAACGTGAAAATAAATTGAATGTTTAGCCAAAATAATTTAAATTAATCAATAAAAAGGGAGGAATTATGTTTTTCAAATTATTATCAGATGCTGATATAAAAGCGATTGATAAGTTGAAAGAATTTCATGGAGGAGCAAATCACATTGTTAACACGATAAAGGAAATGAGAGTTTTTGAAGCTAGGAAAAAGATTCTCGCTGAAAAAGGCTATGGAAAAATGATCGAAGAAGCAGAAGAACTGGTGAAGAAATTTTCTAAAGCTGGAGATTATGAAAAAGAAAATAATATTTCGTATAATGACAATTTCGGAGTTGCAACTGCTCAGGTCTCTGGCTGGCAGGGAGCAAAAGTCACTCATCATGCTATGAAACGAATAGCTGAAAGTGCTTCCATTGGAGAACCATGTTTTGTACCGTCCGAATTCATTTCCGTTGTAGCTCTTACTGATAATTATGTTTATAATGGCGATTTGATGGCAACTCTCACAATGGCTGAAAATATCATGAAGGGTTCAAAATTCTGCAGCACGAATTTAATCGGTATTCCTCAACCTGAGAAAAGATTTGTAGAACTTGAAAAACTCACAGGGAAAAAATTCGATAGAGCAGATGCTGGAAATGGGTTATCCAATTTAATTTTGAAAAACCAGGGAACTTTCTTCGGAAATTTTGGAGGTATTGAAGTTGCGAATGATAATCATCTTATTTTTCTGGATGGAATTACACGTACAGCACTCGCTACAGGTGCAGATTTCTTCCTTAATCCAAG
>DAOVQH010000052.1 GCA_030628755.1 Candidatus Cloacimonadota bacterium
ACACCGTGATAATGTTGATGAAGAAATAAAGGAACACCTGGATAAATGTAAAGAGATCATAGAAGAGAAGATAACGATGTGAGCAGGGTTCTGGGTGCTGGGTTTTGGGTTCAGGGTTCTGGGTTCTGGGTGCTGGGTTCTGGGTTCAAGGTTCTGGGTTCTGGGTTCTGGGTTCTGGGTTCTGGGTTCAGGGTTCTGGGTTCTGGGTTCTGGGTGCTGGGTTTTGGGTTCGGGGTTCTGGGTGCTGGGTTCTGGGTTCTGGGTTCTTGGTGCTTGGTGCTGGGTTCTTGGTGCTGGGTTTTGGGTTCGGGGTTCTGGGTTCTGGGTTCTGGATGTAAGAAGCCTGTTCCTCGCAACCCGCATCTCGCAACCCGCACCTCGCAACCCGCAACCCATCAAAAATCTCATCCCACTCTATGTATTTTTAAAGAACTTATTATTTTACTCGTTCAAGAGTGAACGAGTTACTTCATCATTTACTTCGAGCCATAATGAACAAAAAGAAAGGACAACCAATAAAAGCAGTTATAACTCCCACTGGAACTTCAATTACAGCAATATGCATAGCTATAAAATCACACAGAATCAGAAGGATTGCTCCTCCAAAAGCTGAAAAGATAATTCCCCATCTTTTATTTCCTCCTAATATCATTCGTACAATATGAGGAATAACAAGTCCAATAAATCCAATGATTCCTGCATATGCTACTGTAATACCGGTTAAAAGGGAACTTATGATAAAAATCCTTCTTCGCAATTTCTTAACATCAATTCCCAGACTGCTCGCGACAAGGTCTCCAGTGGTTAATATCATCAATTTGTTGGACATACTGAAAAGATAGATCATCAATAAAAGGGAAATCCCAAATATCACCAGGAAATAGTTCCACTCGCTGTGACTGAAAATATGACCCAGATTTCCCATCAGGACATTTATTATATTCCCTATATCTTTCTGATTAAAATACATTATCAAAGAAATTAATGCAGAGAAAAACATACCTACAATAATTCCAGAAAGCAACAACTTGGTTTTATTGAAAAACCCTCCCAGATGAGAAAGATACCAAACCAGGATCATTGTTACTATTGCGCCAACAAATCCAAAAAGTGGCATCAAGAGATATAAACCGGCAACTACAGCCAGGATACTTCCAAAAGCAGCTCCTGCTGAAATTCCTAAAATATAAGGTTCTGCTAAAGGATTATTCAGCATAATCTGAAATGAATATCCAACTCCAGCAAGAACGAATCCGCACAAAAAAGCCAACATAAGTCTAGGTAGGCGTATTGATAATATAATATGCGAAGATGGATTATTCAGATTAATGTAAACATAAATAATGCAAAGTGTAAAAGCAAGGAATAGAAAAGTAAATAGTATTCTCTTAGTTCGATTCATAAAAAACCTTTTGCAACTGCTTAATGCCTTCAATAATTCGTGGTGATGCTCTTAGAATCAGATCAGGATCTACATCATCAGTTGTATAAATTCTATCTTCTTTAACTGCAGATATTACTTCCCAACCCTTCCTATTTTTTACCTGTAATGCAGTTACACCTGGATAAGTTAGAAGGATAATATCCGGATTAGCATTAATAATATCCTCTGGATTTACCCGACTGTAATCTCTTGGAAGCTTACAGAAAATATTATCCCCACCTGCAATTTTTATTAATTCCCCAACAAATGAGCTGTCACTAACACTCATCACTGGATTTCCATAGATTTCAATGTAAACTTTTGGTAAATGAGTTGAACCGGGAAAAGACCTTACGAACCGTGTCAGGCTTTTGACTGATGGTTTCTCACGGAGAGATTCTTTCACATTAACCTTCGCAATGGTTGAATTAGTTGAATCGGTTGAATTAGTTGAACTAGTGGAATTAGTTAACTGGTTGATTTGGGTTTGAAGGCTGTCTGCGATGAAATTCGCTCTTTTTTCTTTATCAATTAATTTACCAATTTTTCTGATCGAATAAATCATCTCTGCAACAGATTTTGGATAAATAAGTTCAGTCTTGATATTAAGCTTGTTTAACTCTGCTGCAAGATGTTTTTGTTCTAAGCCGGAAATAAAAACGATTGTTGGCTTAAGCTCTATAACCTTTTCAAAATCGACCTTCCCAAAATTTCCGACTTTCGTGATTTTATTTAACTCTGGAGGATAATCACATTCAATTGTTATACCAACAATGTTATCAGTACCTTGTATTAAAACTATGATTTCAGCAACTTCCGGAGAGGTTATTATGTATCGAGGAGATTCAGATTTTTTTTGAGGAGCATTACAAGAAACAATTATTAGAACGAGAAATGAAAAAAGTAAGGGTTTTAGTAGAAATTTAAAACTGCTATTTTGAGGTTTGTTAATATATCTCGTTCCCAAGATTTTCTTGGGAATAAAATTGAAAGCAAAGTTTAACTTTGCAAATATGTTCATTACAAAGTTCAACTTTGTAACGAGAGTAAGACTTGTTACTAAAAGTAAAACCCAAAAATACTTTCTTTTTTGCATAAAAAAAATCCTTTTATCTTTCAAGCAGCTTAATGCTCCAAAAATAAAAGGATATTTAATTTTTTTCTTAAGATTCTTTACCCCGAAGATCTTAAAACAAAAACTTAAATGGCAGGTTTCCTGGCTTGCAGACTTATTCAGTATCCGAGCCTTCCCAACCGACAAAAGCCGACCAGTGACCCGAATTTGAATAGCTCACGGATTCACACGGATAAATACTGATATAAAATTCGTGTTTCTTAGTGCTCTTCGTGGCTAATAATTCTGCTTACAGTGGCGAAGACCGCTCCCGCTTTTAACGGGATTCCCTTTTACTCTTACACCATTAAGCAACACTCTATATAAAATTCAAATTTATTATGTAATAATTACTGTCAAGTTTGATTTAAACTTAAATGTATTATAGTTGCCTTTTCTCCTTATGGTATAACATTATTTCAGCAGGAGCATCTTTTTTATTGGTGTAGTTTGTAAATTTAATTTATAAAAATAAATACCAGATTTAAAATCTTCCGCATTCCACTTAACTGCTGATTGCTGATTGCTAATTGCTATATTATCTACAAGATGTCCTTTTATATTGTAAATTTCTATTTCTGTGTTTTCTATGTATTCAGTACTTAAGTTAAAAGTTATTGTAGTGATTGTATTAAATGGATTTGGGTAGTTGTTCAATTCATAATTAATAATTTCTAACTCATCATTATCAATTCCACTACCATTTGTTACGATGATTTCCTGCCAAGCAGTCATTTCAGATTGACCAGCCCAGAAAATTGTTAAACTGACAGTATATGTACCAGTTTCTTGATATGTAAATTCAGGATTCTGCTCATAAGAGTCTATTTCACCGTCTCCATCGAAATCCCATTCCCAGATCTGATTATTTATCCCACTGGACATATCTGTGAATTGAACAGTTAAGGGAGCTGTTCCGGTAGAGGGTTCTGCTTCAAAATTTGCAAAATATGGTTCAGGTCCAAAAGAAAATGGATTATATACAGTGAATGTTTCTCCATAATCAAGGCTATGATATATGTATGTGTGTTGAATTGTGTGCATTAGCTGTACATATTCAACCAGCATATAAACCTCACCCAGCTGCCTGCCTCCAACAATACTTTTTATTGGTAAATTCGGGCAATTGAAGGTGTTCTTTAGACCCCATGTTTCACCATAATCGTTACTATACAATAATTTCTTGCCATAAAAATTATGTTTTCTGTACAAATACAATTCACCATTTTCATGTCCTCTTGTTAGTCTATTTGTTCCGATATAATCATTAAAAACATGTTGAATTTCAAGGTTTTCGTAATCATCATAACTAATCAATAACCACAAGGAATCAAGAACACCGTATATATTACCAAGAATATAACCTATAGAGTCTTGATTGTCAATTTCAACTGCTTTAAAACTACAAAAACAACCATTCAAAGAGTGTTGAGTAAAAGTATAACCATAATCATTACTACTCATTCCAGGACCTTTAAAGATTTCTCCTTCTATTCTTCCACTTGCTAATCTATAAGAACCTTCTGAAGTTCTAAAGACCCAACTTCCATATTGTCCATAATTATCAGAATAGAACATATTAGTAGAATGATCGATCTTATAAATCGAACCTGTTGTTCTGTCTGCACAAATCCTGGCAACCATATTTATACTATCTACACAAATAGCATTCTCTCCAAAATCGGTAGAGTGGTAAATACCTTCGGTAGTAACTGTTTCGCCAATGTAATAAATTTCTCCAACATCAGGACCACGAGTGATGGCGTAGTCAGCAAATAAAATTGAGCTTATAAATATTACAAATATAAAAAGCAAAATAGTATTTTTCATCTTAACCTCTCTTCTGTTTATGATTAAAATTTTATCTTCATTATAATGTCAAATATATTTTACTTTTTTCGGAAATACTATTAAATTAGTAACAACAGGAACTTCCGGGAAACCAATTGAATCCAATTTTGTGTGTTCGGGAATATAAACCCGATTAAATTTATCAATTTCTTCACTTTCCATTCCTGGAATTTCCAGTTCAAATTCTACCAAAGAACTTGTCGAATTCGATACATCATAAATGGGTGCTGATTCACCACGATCATTAAAATTTAACCACTCATCTGCTGAAACAGTAAATACAAAAACAACTAATACAATTAAAATTAGACTAATCCTTTTCATCTTTATTTCCTCCTTATTTTAATAGAATCATTTTGTTTATTAGTGAATTTTTAATATTTAATTTATAAATATATATTCCTGAAGAGAAATCTTCTGCATGCCAACTAACTGATGTATGCTGACTGTTTATAGCAATTTCATCTACTAATTGTCCCTTCAAATTATAAATCTCGATATTTGTTTTTTCAATATGCATAGGTAAATTATAATTAATAATTGTTGAGGGATTAAAGGGATTAGGATAATTACTTAACTGTGTTTTGGAGATTTGTACTTGTTCTTCATTGCTTGAGTTATTTTCGGTTACATGAATATAGTTTGCTTTTATAAAACCATCATTAAGAGGACCGTATTGTATCTTTAGTTTTACAGAATAATAGCTGGTATCCTGATATGTAAAAGTAGGATTTTGCTCATAAGAATCAACTATACCATCATTTTGAAAATCCCACTCCCAACTTTGAATATCATCTCCACTGGACAAATCAATGAATTGAACGGTTAAAGGAGCCGTTCCTGTTGTGGGTTCTGCTTCAAAATTAGCGAAATATGGTACTGGGCCATGAGAAAAAGGATGATAAACTGCAAAAGTTTCTCCATAATCTAAACTATGATATATATAAGTATGTTTAATCTCTCCCATTAATTGCACATAATTAGCTAATACATACATCTCACCTGGCTGTCTTCCGCCTACAATATTCTGAGAAATCAAATTATTTTTAAAAATCCAATTTTCTCCAAAATTGCTACTATACCATAGTTCTCTTATCTTTGAACCATCACCAGTAGAAATAAATCTTAATAAATAAAGTTCACCAGGTTCTGTTCCTCTACTTAAGAAATAACTATTACAACTAATCCAGTTGAAAATGTGTTGGATTTCTAAATTCTCAAAATTATCATTCGTTTTTAAAAGCCATAAAGTATCATTAATTCCATATATATCACCTAATACATATCCAGTTGAGTCTTGATCTCCAATTTCAAATGCTTTCAAACTACAAAAACAACCATTCAAAGAGTGTTGAGTAAAAGTATAACCATAATCATTACTACTCATTCCGGGACCTTTAAATATTTCACCTTCAATTCTACCGCTTGCTAATGAATAAGATCCCTCTGATGTTCTAAACACCCAACTCCCATATTGTCCATAATTATCAGAATAGAACATATTAGTAGAATGATCGATCTTATAAATTGAACCTGTTGTTCTGTCTGCACAAATCCTGGCAACCATATTTATACTATCTACACAAATAGCAGTTTCACCAAAATCTGTAGAGCGGTAAATACCTTCTGTGGTAACTGTTGGCCCAATATAATATATTTCTCCAACTTCCGGTCCCCTTGTGATACTACTTGAAAATAATATCGAGCTTATAAATGTTACAGATATAAAAAGCAAAATAATATTTTTCATCTTAACCTCTTTAACTCTAAGATAAAAAGTTTTATCTTAAATATAATGTCAAATATAATTTACATTATCACATTCCGGTATCGCAATTAAGTAAGTAACAACAGGAATTTCCGGGAATCCTACCGAATCCATCCTTGTATGCTCAGGGATATTTACACGGTTATAGATATCAATGTCTTTACTATCCATTCCGGGAATCTCAATTTCATATTCCACCAGAGAGCTTGTGGAGTGTATTACACAATAATTTGGTGCAGATTCATCTCTGCCGTCAAAAGTAATCCATTCATCTGCTAATACCATTACTGCCCAGACAACTAACATAAGTGCAATTAAACTGATTTTTTTCATCCTTCAATCCTCCTTGTCACGGCGTAGTTTTAATGAAGCCGGACTTTTTTATTTTAATAATAACATTTTTTTTATCGGTGTAGTTTGTAAATTTAATTTATAAAAATAAATACCAGATTTAAAACCTTCTGCGTTCCAACTAACTTCTGATTGCTGATTGCTGAATGTCAATTCATCCACTTTCTGTCCTTTTACATTATATATTTCTATTCGTGATTTTTCATTTAAATTTATAGTTTCATTAAATGAGAATGTTGTAGTTGGATTGAACGGGTTAGGATAATTGTTTAATTCGAAACTCAAAACTTGTAACTCGTGGTTTTCTGCTCCGCTTCCATCAGTAACGTGAATGTAATCTGTTTTAATGTAACCATCTTCATAAATATCACCATATATTCTCAGTTTAACTGAATAAAATCCCGTGTCTTGAAAGGTGTATTCAGGGTTTTGCTCGTAAGAGTCTACAGTTCCATCCAAATCAAAATCCCATTCCCAAGTTTGAATATCACCACTGGAAAGATCTGTAAATTGAACTGTTAATGGAGCTGATCCGGTTATGGGTTCTGCTTCGAAATTTGCATAATAAGGATCAGATCCATAAGCGAAAGGATGATAAACTGTAAATGTCTCTCCATAATCTAAGCTGTGATAAATATAAGTATGTTTAATCTCGCCCATTAATTGAGTATAATTAGCAAGAATATAAAGTTCCCCTGCTTGTCTTCCACCAACTATGCGAGTTGAAAGTAAATGGTTTTTGAAAAACCAATTTTCACCATAATCGTTACTAAACCATAACTCCCTAACCATTGAACCATCACCATAATGGGCTGATTTCATCAAATACAACTCACCTACTTCAGAACCTCTTGATATTGAATAATCGAAAACACTATACCAATTGAAAGAATGTTGTACTTCAAAATTTTCAAAATCGTCATTACTAATAAGAAGCCATAAAGAGTCGTTAACACTATATTCTCTAGCAAGTGCATAACCAACACTATCCTGATTATCAATTTCTACTGCTTTTAAAGAACCAAAATATCCATTGTTAGCATGGCTAATAAAATTAACACCATAATCGTCGCTGTGACTAGCTTTGCCATTATAAATATATCCTTCTAGTCTACCACTAAGTATTGCAGAAATGTCATTACTCCTAAAAACCCAGCTTCCTTCTTCTCCGTAGTTATATGAAATATATAAATTTTCTGGCATGGCAAATCCATACA
Source organism: Candidatus Cloacimonadota bacterium (assembly GCA_030628755.1). Lineage (GTDB taxonomy): Bacteria > Cloacimonadota > Cloacimonadia > Cloacimonadales > TCS61 > JACNIV01. The sequence continues at coordinate 7,725 of DAOVQH010000052.1, forward strand.
AAACACCCGGAGTAAGATCAGCAGCAATACTCAAAAAGTTAATGTTTATATTTAACGTGCTATCCATACAGGTTGCAGTTTCACCAAAATCAGTAGAGCGGTATATTCCTTCTCCTGTTGCAGTGGGTCCAATATAATAAATTTCACCGATATCTGGTCCTCTGGTTATTGCACTATCAGCAAATAATATTGAGCTTAAAAATATTACAGATATAAAAAGTAAAATAGTATTTTTCCCCGATTCACCCTTCGTAGTACTACGGAGAACGGGTAGATCGGGATTTCCACTTCGTTTCAACATCTTAACCCTCTTTTATTTTATGATTAAATGAGTTCTGCAAAATAAGAAATTTCATCTCATCTGTCATTCCCGTGAAAACGGGAATCCAATAGAATAAAGAGTTCTGGATTCCGCATCAAGTACGGAATGACAACAACAGGGTATTTTGCACATCTCATTTATGATTTAAATTTATCTTCATTTTAATGTCAAGAATAACTCATAACCTTCAAGGTCATCTACAGAGGGTTTTATTTCCTCCTGTTTAATCTGAAAACAACTATAAATTTATTCTTATACCAACATTAAATTGAATTTCTTCACAAGGAATATTCGAATATTCCTTATAATTTTCATCAAGTAAATTTTCAACCTCAGCAGTAATATGTAAATTTTTTCTTAAATTATAATTAAATATAATATTGAGTAGAAAAACATCTTCCAGCTTAATATCTAAATCGTTTCTTCTACCCTGTAAATATTCAAGTTCAGTCTTCAATTCCCATTCATTATGCTCAAAACTGAAATTAGTTACATTTTCCCATATAGGTACAAATGCAATTTCTTTGCTTCTTTGATTATAAAACACATCCTGACTAATTTCGAAAGATTTGAATTTACAACATGCTCTCAAACCAAATTTCTGAAGGATAAAATCTACATTTGTTTGCTCATAAAAACTTCCAGTACTATAATAATTTTTAAAATCCTGATTCCAGCTAATGTTGTAAAGTAAAGTAAAAGGAATAAAGCAATTATATTTTAGAGCTACGCTACCATTTAAAGGCTTTTTTGTCTGGAGCTTATCCATTATGATCCGTTGATAATTATTTTGTTGAAAAGCATCTTTTCGGGAAACTTTTCCAATTTGCGGTTTATTCTCCAATAGTAAATATAACTTTGGGAATGGATTAAACTCAGTAGAAAATTCTATTGAAGGATAAATATGTTCCTTATCCACGCCAAACCAGAATCCAATTTCATCGAAAAACGAAAGGTTGGTTACCTTAGCTGAAATATCACCGGATAATGACTGCTTAAGTAAGTTAAAATCAATCTCACCAAGATAATTCTCATATTTTAACTTTGTATAACTTAAAAAATCAAAATCCATAGCAGATTCAACAAGCTGAGAAAATTCATTATAACACAGCTTTACACCTAAATCGAAAGTTAACGAATTAAAATTCCTTATTGAAATGAAATTATTATCATATTTTAGATTTATTCCTTCAATTTTTGTGTCTCCAGATTCAGATTCATATTTATCCTGTAGAAGTTGAAGGTTGAAGTTATGATTATTAAATGCTGGCTGCCAGGTAAAAGAGTATTTTGTATCTTTCCAATCTTCTTCAATTTTCTCACAATAAAAATCAGTCGTGAATCTCAGATAATTTCCTGAGGAATAAACACCCCTAAAATCGCAGAAATAATAATTCCCGCCAATTATTTGAATAGCTAAATTATCCCGCAATGCAAAAGGTTTGGGTAATTGGATCTCTGGAAATGAAAAAAAGGCTTTAAACTCAAATTGTTGGGGCTCACTTACATACCAATATTGTGCAAGATCTCTTTCGCCACTTACTGTATCTGAAAGGGCTGATGTTTCTCCAATAATAAGAATATCTCCCAGATCAAGCTGATTTTGCTCCGGTTTCTCAGCTTGTAAGAGAAGAGCAAAAATAAAAAATGGAAAAATTAATAATCTTTTCATCTCTCAGCTCCCTCTTTTAACATTTGTTCTATCTTCTCTTTGAATTCTTCGGAAATATCAACTTTGATCGTATCGAAGAGTTGTCTGGCTTCTTCCACTCTTCCAGCATTGATATAAGCGATACAGGCAATTGCTTCCGATCTGTCACGAACTTTTAAAAATTCAGGATACAGATATCTTACACGTAGCAGTTCTGGAATCGCTTCTTCATAATTTTCCTGTTTGAAAAGTGAGTAACCCTTTAAAAATTGCGCTTTTGCTTTAACTGGTTTATACTTACTTTTTAAAAGTTCTTTTAATTTAGTCTGGAATCCTTTAAAATCTTTGTTCTCAATTTGCCATTCAACCATGAAAAGTTGTGCAAGCTGCTTGTTTTCATCTTGTGCAAACTCCATATATTTTGAATAATCATTCACAAAATACTTATTCTTTAACTGAAGTTCTAATTCCAATAATTTAAGCCAGATCTCTGTTCTTCTTGATATCATTGAAGCTTTTCGGAGTTTAGAAACAGCAGAATCAAAATCGTGTTGAATGATACATAATTTTGCCCAGTTAAGCAGAACATCCGCATCAGTTTTTTGCGAACTAAGCTCTGATAAGATTTCTTCAGCTTCACTTAATTTTTGCATTTCAACATAACTAATAGCTTTTAAAAGCTTTAATTCGATTAATTTCTTATATTCAGGATATAGAATCTCAATTTCTTTACATGTAGAGATTACATCTTCCCATAAACCTTTCCTGTATTCAAAGTAAATCTTACGATCAAGAAGTTTTACTCTGAAATCTTTTGAGTTACTAACCTGAAGAAGTTGTGTTATTTCATCCAGGAAATCAACCTGCTCGGTTTGCTCTGAAGCCCACCTGAGTCCATTCAAAGCATTGTTCATAACCTTTTCATCGGATTCGGGTGTAATCAGCTTTTTGTAATATATGACTGCATTAACATAATTTCCGAGGTTGTAATATGAATCTGCAATTCCCAGACATGCAGAATTAAAATCTTTACCAGCCGGGAAGTTCTTTTCATACTGTTTAAAGAAATCTATCGCTCGCAGGTAATCTTCTGCGCTGAAAGCAGAAGTAGCAGCCCTAATGATATATTTATCTGGAGTTTTAGCAGAGCCTGAAGGACGGCTGTAAAGCTGGGAAG
>DAOVQH010000158.1 GCA_030628755.1 Candidatus Cloacimonadota bacterium
AGTCGGTACCAGCCGATCTTGACTTAAGTTGATAGATGAGTTGTGATTTCAACTTAACACAAGATCTTTCGACTTGTGTCAAGTTTCAAAACTTGAGTTAAGTTGGCTTTAGCCGATCTTGACTTAAGTTGATCTGTGAGTGATATAGTTCAATTTAACACAAGATCTGCGACTTGTGTCAAGTTTCAAAACTAAGTTGACAGGATAAGGATTAAACGAATATGCGATGTAAGAAGGATATGTTTCAGAAAGGGAATTATTTTCACTTTTATAATAAGACTGTTGGTAATGAGAACTTATTCAATCAAAGAGAAGATTATCTTCTTTTATTAAAGAAATTAAAAGAAGTATTACAGCTTTATCCAACATCGGTTTTTGCATATTGTTTAATGCCGAATCATTTCCATTTTTTTTTAAGACAAGATTCAGAAAAACCTATTTATAAAATATTTAATCATCTTTTTTCATATTATATTCAGGTTTTCAATCATAAATATAACAGAAAGGGTCGATTGTTTAATGGACCTTTACAACACAAAATAATTACAAATGAAAAATATCTTGTATTCCTTTGTCAGTATATTCATTTAAATCCATTAGAGGCAGGATTAGTTGAAAATATTGAAGATTGGGAATTCTCAAATTATCTTGAATGGATTGGGAAAAGAAATGGATCTTTATTTAATAATGAATTATTGAAATTGTATTTTGAAAATAGTAATAAATATGAAGAATCCATAAAAGAATTTCATAAAATCAAAAAAGAGAAGGAGTTTACCTATTTGTTATTTGATAATAAAACTTGAGAAACTTGAGTTAAGCTGGCATTAAGTTTCATTGATAAGACTTGAGTTAAGTTGACCTGTGAGTGATAGATTTCAACTTAACACAAGATCTTTCGACTTGTGTCAAGTTTCAAAACTTGAGTTAAGTTGGCTTCAGCCAATCTTGACTTAAGTTGATCTGTGAGTGATAGATTTCAACTTAACACAAGATCTTTCGACTTGTGTCAAGTTTCACAAGTTTCAGATGAGGAGAGATGAAAAAATATTTTATTGGTATCGATCTTGGTTCAAGGATGTCTAAAATTGTCATTTTAGATTTAAATAAAATCATATATTCGAATGTTTGCGATACAGGAGTTAACCCGAAAATCACGTCGCAAAATTTATTTGAAAAAGCTTTAAAAGATACCGGAATAGAAAAACCAGAAATCGAAAAAATCTTCTCAACAGGTTATGGACGCAACATTGTACCTTTTGCAGATAAAAGAATTACGGAAATTTCTTGCCATGCAAAAGGAGTTAATTACTTTTTCCCCGAAGCAAGAACCATCATTGATATTGGTGGACAGGATTCGAAAGTCATTTTGACTGATAAGAAAGGTAAGGTTATCGACTTTGCAATGAACGACAGATGCGCAGCAGGTACAGGTAGATTCCTGGAAGTTACAGCAAATATACTCGAATTAACTGTTGATGAACTGGGTAAAATTTCTTCGAGATCAAAACAGGATATCGACATTAACAGCACTTGCGTGGTTTTTGCTGAGTCTGAGATAATCGGGTTGATCTCTCAAGGAGAAAAACCTGAGGATATTATTAAAGCTGTGCATTTTTCAATAGCAAAGAGAACTAAGAATCTAATTGCTCAAATGCACTGGCAAAAACCGGTAGTATTCACCGGGGGAGTGGCAAAGAACAAAGGTATGAAAAAAGCGATTTCAGATATCTTACGAACAGAGATTAGAATTCCAGAGGATTCATTTATAACCGGAGCTCTGGGTGCTGCTCTATTTGCGAAAGAAGAAAATTAAATGAGTTATGTAAAATTAAAAAATAATTGTCTTTCTGAGGAGTCTTTTAGCTTGGCTTTCGAAGAATCTCGTGAGAATTCTTCCAGCTTTACTTCTCATGAAAGAATGAGTTCCTTCCAAAGAACATCGAATAAGAATCGTCGACAGTCACAAAACTATGCAGTATTTGGTAGTGCTGCATCGCAAGACAGGAATATAAAAAATGGCAATTTTGCAAAACTCTTAGAAAATTAAAAAAAATGAAAAAATTCTACCTGATTTTATTAATTTGTTTTTTAAGTATTAATTTACTTTCACAAACAGCAAAAAAAACTGGTACTGTTCTCCCTAAAGATATACTTTATAAATTTGAACTTATTAAATTCTATATGCAGCAACAGGAATTAGACCTGGCATTAACATATATCGATTCCACTTTGGAAGAATCTATAATAAAGGATTCTCTATATTATTTTAAAGGACTAATTTTCAAAGAGAAAAAAGACTGGGATAAAGCTGCTGATTATTTTGCAGAGTCCCTTATGGGTTGTTCAAAAGAAAGTTTAATAGATATCACCACATCCGAACTGAAGAATACTCTGAAAAAACTCTCTCCAATGCACGCAATTGAAAAGGTTTCATTTTATATCAATAAAATTACGGATACAGAAAAGCTTATACATTTCCTTTTTATAATTGCAGAGATATACGAAGAAACCCAGCTTTTTGCTGAAGCAAATGACGTTTACAAAACCATTCTCAAAGAAATGGATTATGAAAATGAAATTAAACTGAATTTAAAGATAGCATCAAATCATATATTTTTAAAAGAATTTGAGGAGGCACTCGCTACTCTTGAACCTATCATAACCTTAAATGATTCGATTTACAACGAAGATGCTCTTTTCATTTATTATATTGCAAATTATTCAGTAGAAGATTTCGAAAAAGCAAAAAAATCTCTTCTAAAATTATACCTCGAGTACCCGAACCATAGAAATAGAACAGAAATAATTATGGGACTGTCTGAAATTTATGAACATGAAAGCCAGTATCTTTTAAGCTGGTATTTACTGAATGAACTCTACAAAATGGGTTCCGAAGCACAGAAGTTTATTATCTATCGTGAGATCAGCAGAATTAAGAAACTGCTTGCTCAGGATACTCTAACAGTGGATCAATTCAAGAATTTTAAACCGGTTTTCGAAGAAATTGAAGAAAATGAATAAAGTAATATTTGTCTGTTTGGCTGTATGTATGATAGGCATTCCATTATTCTGCCAAAATAATAACATCCTAAACACGAATCAAAAATACTCCTTTATTGAATCAGATTCTTTGACAGGAAGCAACTTGAGTGACTTTACTTTTGACAGAAACGGAATTCTTTGGGTAGTAAGTACAAAATATTATCCTTCTACAAAGCCTAACCCATTTTCAAATTTTCCAATGATCTGGTTTGTTTCAAAAATCGAAGATAACAAATATTACACAATCAAAGATAGCCTAGAAGTTAAAATAAAAAACATTGTTTTCGATAAGTTCAACACACTTCATATTCTTTGTATTAAACAAATAATAACGCTTAATAATGAATCCAAATTTGTACCTTTTTTTGTGTCTTCCGAGATAGGAGGTTTTAATTCATTGGCATTTGATAATAATAATAATATTTGGGTCGGAGGATTGCAAACAGGAATATTAATGTATGATGGCAATACTTGGAGTACATATAATACAGAAAACTCAAGTTTACCAACAAATAGTTCTACAAATATTTTCATTGATAATAATAATATTAAATGGTTAACATTATGGGAAAAGAAAGGAATTTTGAAAATCGAGGATAATCAATGGACATACTTCACTAAAGAAGATTCAGATTTTTTAAACAATCAATTCTGGAGTATAACAGTGGATTTAGATAATAATCTATGGATAGGTACTGGATGGTTGCAATCTCCTGTGAAAGTAGTAGAATATAATGGAAACAAATGGTTTATAAATAATCCAACAAATGTTGATGGTAAATCAATATCAGGAACTATCAGGACATTAATTACTGATATCGAAGGAAATATCTGGTCTGTATCTTCAATTAGTAGAAAAAGGTCATGTGTAGGTAGCATATTATCTAAATATGATGGTAACAACTGGCAAAATATTGAAATTGATGATGTCAATATAATCAGAGATATCGAAATTGATAAAAATGGTAATATTTGGATATTATCTCAAAATAGAATTATTCAGGTAACAGAATAAATGAAAAGCACTTCGCAACGTGGTTGGGGTTATCGGTCCGCTTTCGCCTGAATCATTCCGATTCAAACCTTGGTCGGATTCCTTATGAATCCGTAGCACGCAAGATTGTTAGCAGCAACTTTATAAAAGTAAAAATAAGGATGAAAAGATGAAAAAACGATTAATTATTGTCTTATTTCTTTCACTAATATATTCTCTTTTCGCTCAAAATCCACCCGATACTCTCTGGACGAAGACTTATGGTGGAAATGAAGATGAAGTTGCACGCTCCATACAACTGACAAATGACGAAGGATACATTGTAACAGGTAATATCGGTCTATTTTATACCTCAGACATCTTGCTTTTTAAAACTGATCAGGACGGAAATATAATATGGGAACATACTTTTGATAATCAATTTCAGGATAGGGCTAATTCTGTTATACAAACATTAGATGGTGGTTTTATCATTGCCGGCTCTACATTTCTTGATTCACCAAACTTTTATGATGCTTGGTTAATTAAAACTGATCAAAATGGTAATGTCATCTGGGATAGTACTTATGGTGGAGAAGACTCTGAGGTTGCAACGTCTATAATTCAGCTTAATGATGGCTCATTCATTATTGCCGGTAATACTACCTCATATGGTTCAGGTTGTTTTGATATGTGGTTATTTAAAATAGACCAGGAAGGTAATTTAGAGTGGCAACATACTTTTGGAGGTGAAGCAAATGAAGGAGCTATGTCTCTGCAACAAACACTTGATGGTGGATTTATTATCGCTGGTTGGACAGAATTACCTGGTTCAGATATCGATGTTTTGCTAGTAAAGACAGACCAAAATGGTTTGCTAATGTGGGAGAGTACTTTTAATATAACTGATGAAGAGAGAGCTAACTCGGTTTTACAGACTGATGATGGTGGATACATAATTGCTGGTTATTCTGAAACGACCAGCACAAGCAATGCTGACGCCTTATTGATTAAAGTTGATCAAGGAGGTGATTTAGAATGGTATAATACTTATGGTGGTTCTGAAGATGAAATGGCCTTTTCTGTTTTACAGACAGATGACAGTGAGTATATTATTGCTGGTTTCACAGAGTCATTTGGTGCTGGATCTGATGATGTTTGGATTATTAAAACTGATCAGGATGGTAATCTGATTTGGGATATTACTCTTGGAGGAAGTGAGGAAGATTTGGCTTATTCAATACAGCAGACAAATGATGATGGATTTATTCTAGCTGGATATACAGAATCGTTTGGAGCAGGGAATAAAGATGCTTATCTTATCAGATTAAGTTCTGAAGTTGGTGTAAATGATCACATTTTACCGAATGTGATTAATCAACATTATCTCTACTCAAATTATCCGAATCCCTTTAATCCGGCAATTGCCGGAGCCGGTCACAGTCCTGCAACAACAATTTCATTTTCTATTCCAGAAGAGAGTAAGGTTGAAGTTACAATTTACAACATCAAAGGTCAGAAAGTTAAAACTATAACAGACGATCACTTTGAAAAAGGTATTCATTCAGTTACCTGGAATGGAGAAGATAAATTTGGAAATCCAATTAGTTCAGGAGTTTATCTCTACAAATTGGATGTAAATGGCAAAACTGAAGCTGTAAAGAAATGTATACTTTTGGAATGAAAGATGCCTATAACAAGTGTGTCTGCGGAGATCCGTGGCACAGCCAGAACGTTAGTGGCAACTTGGAAAGGGTTGAATTAGAAAAATGGTTGTGTATCATAATTTATGAAAGATTATGAAAAAAAAGTGTACCGACTTTCCGAAGCTTCCAACAAAGGAATACTTACTTTTAAGATTCGGAAAGTTTTAGCTCATTCGTAACCTTCCGAATCTAAGATATGAGAAAAATTGGAAGAAAGCTTCGGAAGGTAAAAAAAAAATAAGTAGGAGAATTCCATGTATTTAAAAATTTTTATTATCATAATTTCAGTTTTCTTATTTTTTTCAAAAGCAAATTGCGAGGAACCAGTATTAATACGAGAAAATACGTATTTTTTTTGGAATCAAAACTCAGTTGCATTAGATGATGGTGTTGTTTATTGCTGGTCAGATACAAAAGACAGTAAATGGAATGTTTATGCCCAGAAAGTTGATGCTGATGGAAATAAATTATGGAATAATGGTAACC
>DAOVQH010000120.1 GCA_030628755.1 Candidatus Cloacimonadota bacterium
AGACAACTATCTCATTTAATCTCACCGCAGATGACGCTGAGAACGCAGAGATTATAATTTATAATATCAAAGGACAGAAAGTGAAAACATTTGATGCGTTCCCAAATCCCGATTTATCGGGAGGAACGAGAAGTGTAATATGGAACGGTAAAGACAGCAACAATAAATCTGTATCAACAGGAATTTATTTCTATAAATTGTCATCAGGTAAAGAAACTCAAGTGAAAAAAATGTTGCTTCTCAAATAGTATCAAATGACCACATAAAAGGGCACATATAACACAACTTCAGTTTAGTTCAAGATGATACAGTGGTTGAAAAATTATATACAGACAGGAGTGTCTGCATTACGTAACACGTTCACTCTTGAACGTGTATAATTTCATCAAAGCCGGGACGGATAAATTCACGTGCTTTTGGGAATTTTATTTCTACTATATTGCATAGACGTTTTAGAAAAGTAATAATTTCCATAAGTTTTCTTTTCCTATCCGGGAAAAATTCCAGCATTTTTGTCCATGCACCGATTGAACGGTCAATTCCGATTAATGCAACCTTAGCAGAACCATCTGAATCTTTGGGAAAATCTTCAGAAAAATCGGTCTCTTCGCCACCGAGTGCTCTTTGAAGCTTAACATATATCTGCATTTGATACCACCTGATAATCTGGGTAATATCATCAAATTTTACAACAGCTTCCTTTGAATGAGTTAGCTTTTGATAAACATCCGAATCCTCATAAACATATTTGAAGGAATCAAACCAGTCATCAACGAGTTTTATGTATTTATATGCCATCTCTGATGTCAGGTGAAAAGTATTTTTTGTACTTTTCTCACTCTTATCGATTTCAATAGAATCGAGATCGATACCCAATTCCTCAGCCTTGTCTTGAAGCATTTCTAAAGTGTCTTTCATTAAGTTTGCAAATCCTTCCCAGAATTCAGCACTGGAAATATCATGTTTTTCCAGATCACTGTAGTTTTCCTTTCCGATCTTATAATTCAGACAGCGTGAAGTGAATTGGCAGCGTTCACACCATCTGTCACAATAGTTAAAGATACCTGAAATATATTTGGTTTTTTTAGCTTCTTTTATCAATTCTTCTTTATTCAATATAATTCTCCGAATTTCTTTACAATACAGAAAATAAAATTGGAAGAATCCTGTCAAAAAGAAATCGACACTACAATAATTAACATTTTCATTGACGGAACATAACTGCTCAAACATTTAAAATCCATGAGTAAAAACCTAAAATTGAATATCTCCATCGATGTGGGCGGAACCAATACCCGCCTACAGTTTGAAACTGTTCAAAATGGACAACAGGTAGAAACCTCCGAAATATTCAAGGCAGGGATAAATTCAAAACAGAATCTACAGGATTTTATCAGGAGTTCAATTGAAAAACAGAAAAGAGTTCCTGATAACTGCACTATTGGTTTTGCGGGGATAGTTCTGAACAAGAACGAAGTTAATATTACCAGGTGGAAAAACAGACCCAAGGTAACTTTGCAGGACCTCTATAACTGCGGACTCCCTGAATATAATACTCTAATGGTAAACGATATGGAACTTGCCGGTTATGGTTTTCTATCTTTAGAAGAAAGCGGATATAAATTTACAAAATTGTATGAACCACCGGTAAAAGCTCAAACAAAACCGGATCATTCAAGGTATGTTCTACTCGCTCCCGGAACAGGTTTTGGAACAATCGGTGTAATAACGGGAAGGACAAAATCAGGTGAAAAATATTATGAGGTTATTCCTTCGGAAGTTCAACATGTTACAGTTTCTCCATTGGATGATAAACATGAAAAACTAATGAAATGGATGAAGAACAAAATGAGGATTTCCAATCTGCCAAGCTGGGAAGATTTCGTTTCCGGAAACGGGCTGGAATTAACATATCAGGGATTGATAGAGCTATTCTATCCAAAATGTAAAAGAGAAAAATTAAATGCAGAACAGATAGCGGAAAGAGCTTTTAGAAATAAAGATAAAATTTGCACAGAAGCACTCGATATTTTTTACAGAAGTGCAGGAAAACTTACACAGGCAATCGCTCTATTTTTCCGTCCTTTTAACGGAATTTATCTGTGTGGTTCTACTACCACCAAAAATGCTGAATTTATCAAACAAAGCGGCTTTCTGGAAGAGCTTCAAAAAAGTACAGACAGAGAGAACATCCTTAAACTGCTTCCTGTTTATATTATCGAGGATAAAGAAATAAACATTAAGGGTGGCCTGTGGGCTTGCAGGAATATAAAATTTGACAAATAGTCAATAATAAATAAATTATCTCAAGGATTCTAATAAAGAAATTGACAATTTGGCGATAGCAGAATTCAATAGGAGGTAATTGTGGATAATATAATTGGTAAAAATATTCAATATTATCGTGAGTTAGCAAAATTCAAAAAAACTGAATTAGCAAGACTAATACCTTGCGATGTTTCTTTAATAACTCGATATGAAAAGGGTGAAAGACAACCAACTTTAAAAATTTTATTAAAGATATCTGAAATCTTTGGACTATCTTTGGATAAACTTGTCAATGAGGGTCAAGTGGATTTTCAACTTGTAACTCGGGGTTCTGGAAAAGAAACAAAAGAAGAAGCTAAGGAAATTGTATTTTTAAAACAGATTGCAGAGGATTATCTTAAACTACTAAAAAACATTTCGATCAATACTGAATATCAAGGGCTAATATATTCTAATTATGACCATAGGCAATTGAAAGATATTAAACAAAACCTGGAATTACCGGATTTAATTAATTATGAAAACCTTAAAACTGCTCTTCGAACTAAATGGAATATTCAAATCATTGAAATTCCTCTAAAAGTTAGAAAAATTTCCAGTATTACTTTTAATTTCAAGAACCATTTCATTGTTTTCATCAATAAAGGACATACTGAAGAGAGGAAACTATTTTCTCTTACACACGAAGTTTGTCATATTGTTTATCATCTCAAACAAAATTCATACCTGATATCAAGATTATCTTCACGTCATGAAATTGAAAAAGAAGCAAATAAATTTGCTGAAGATTTTTTAATTCCAATGGAAAAATTATCTGAAGAGTTCAGAATTTATGAATTGCATAACATGAAGAAAGATTATATCTCAAAACTCGCTAGAAAATTTAATGTTTCTTCTGAATGTATGTTTAGAGATTTAAACCAAAAGGGCTTGGTTCAATATCATTGGAAATCCTACAGACCCATAACAGATTATAAAGAAAATTATTCTCTAAGATGGGATTGGACTGATCTTCCCTATTTGTATGTGGTGGGAGTTTTTTACAATTGGAAGTTAGGGAAAATATCTTTAGCCCGTTCTGCAAAGTATTTATACTCTGACATCAGAACGATTTCAAAATTTTTTAAAGAATTTGATAATCAGATAGAAAAAGTCTCCTGATGAGCAAAATCTTCATTTTAGATGCAGTATCTCTAATCAATATTCTTGAGAGATGTGAATCAAAAAACTTAATGGATTATTTCAAAGAAATTGATATTAAATTTCATGTTATAAGAGAAGTTGTTAATGAGTTTAATGAAAAACCAAAAGAAATAGGCAAGACAAGATTGCAGGAAAGCATTGATACAAGCATAATAGAAATAATCGATTTTGGTCAGGAAAATGTAGATATATCTGTATTAAATAAACTTCATGGATTAGATGAAGGTGAAATTGAGTCTGCTTTGTATCATATGGAAAATCGAGAATATAAACTTGTATCGGACGATAATACCGTACACAAAATTCTTTTAGAAAATTTTGAAATACATTGTGTATGGACAACAAACCTCTTACAAATACTCATTAATAATAAAATAATCGGTGTTGATGAAGCAAAAGCAATATATCATGAAATGAAACAGAATGGATTCTGGGGAATCAAACAACCTGTATTTAGAAAAAGGAAATAATTTCATAATGCAATATGATAAAATAAAAGATAAATTTGCAAAATTGATTGATAGGGTCCCGCCTTTCAGAAAGCTGTTTTATACTGCGCTGGATATGATCCTTCTTCGTCAGTGGTATGTAAAGAGAGAGATAAAGAAATATTTCACCAAAGATAAACCGATCCGCTTTTACGATGCCGGTGCAGGCTTTGGGCAGTATTCCTATTTTGTCTTGAAGAACTGGGAAGAATCCCGGGTTCTTGCAGTGGACTTAAAAGGCGATTATATCGATTCTTTTTCCCAATATGTAAAACATATCAGGTTTAAGAATTTCTCAGTTCAGCAGGCGGATTTGACGGTTTATCTGCCAAAAGAGAAGTTCGATCTGATCATCGCTATTGATATTTTGGAACATATAAAAGATGATGTCCAGGTGTTGAAGAATTTTCGTAAAGTGTTAGATAAAAATGGAAAGTTAATTATCTCTTCTCCCAGCAATTTTGATGAATCTGCCAAATTCACAGAAGAACATTTGCGTCCGGGTTACAGTAAAGAGGAGATAATCTCTAAGCTGGAGAGTGCCGATTTTAAAATTGTTTCATTTGAATATTCTTATGGGAAATTGGGGCACCTTGCCTGGCTGCTGTCTATGAAATACCCGATGAGTATGCTGGGAATAATTAAACTGTTTTTTCTGTTGTTGCCGTTTTATTATTTATTGTTTTATCCGCTTTCTGCGCTCTTTATGCTGCTGGATTTAAAGATGAAGAATAAGTCTGGAACTGGTGTTATTGTGGTGGCAGAGTGAAGAGTTTAAAATAGATACATTGAACAACAGGTTGAAAGTTTCTCCAAAATTGCGTTACTAAACAGGAGTTTAGTAACGAGCTAAAAAGGAAAAACTTAACAAGTTTTCAAAACTTGTTAAGTTTGAAAAACTGATTTATTCTTTGTTTAGAAGTTTCATTGTAATTTCAATTAACTCTGGTATATCTTCTTGAAGCGTTTTCCATAATGTTTTATGATCCACATCAAAGTAAACATGAATTAAATGATTGCGCATACCCACGATTTGATTCCAGGGAACAGATGAATGTTCTTCTTTGTATTCTTTTGTCAGTTTTGCCGCTGCTTCTCCAATTATTTCAATACAACGCATAACGGCATGAACTGTTTTGTTGTCTTTTATAAAATCGTTGAAAAGGTAACCTTCTATAAACGACAAAGCTTCTTTTGCTTCATCAAGTATATGTTGTAATCTAATTCTATCTTCAGACAGCATACTCTACCTTCGCTTTTGCAAGAACATCATCTTTAAAGTATCGGCTGAGTTCGGCAGGAGTTCTCAGGTCAACCTTTCTCCCGATCATTCTTGTCAGTTCTATTTCAAGTCCTGCTAATTTCAATAAACCCGGAATATGCTCATCCTCGAATTCTACAAGTAAATCAATATCACTTTCCGCTTTTAGTTCATCCCGTAAAGCGGAACCGAACAAAGACAGTTTCTTTATGTGATTTTCTCTGCAAAATTCCAAGAGTTTGTCTTTCTCTATTATTTTTGAAATAGAAAACATAGGAATTATTTCCCCTTTTTAAAAAAATCATGTTAACCCTTTTTAAATTTTAAAAATTATGTCAACGCAAATATGAAATATAGAACTCACGTTGGTTCAACCGTCCCGGTTGAACCTTGAATTTTCTTTGAACACCGTCCCGGTGTGATTTCATAATTCTGTTATTGTGACCGGGACTGGGACTGTCATTCTAAAATATTTCATTTAATCGGAATGGGGGAATGAATACTTTGCTCTGCTGAACTCCTGTCTGATTCTGCCAGGAGTCCAGTTCCACGCGTCTGTTTTTTGCCCTACCTTCTTCGTTGGTGTTTGAAGCTACAGGCTTTGTTTCGCCGTAACCTTTGGCTGCCAGGTGTGTTTTATCTATTCTGAAAAGAAGCGGTATATATTCTTTTGTTTTCAATAAACTAACCCCGAAGAAGTTTATCGATATCAAAGTCTGTCTTTTTCCGTGAGACCAGAAACTTGATTCTCTTCATAAGCTGTTGTTTACCTTGTGAAACACCGATGACCATGCCAATCGCATATCCTAGAAGTAATCCAAAAGCTACTCCAATTGCGATGTACCAGATTAAAGGAATACTTTGATTCATTTAATTTCTCCTTTTTGTAGTTTTTAATAAGGGTTCTGCAAAACGGGAAAATATATGTCTTTCTGAGGATGAACTTACATAGACATTCGACGAAGAATCCGTCTGAGCCTGACAAGTTCTCATTATAAGCGGAGATCCTTCGCAAGAAAAATGGACATCCCGAAAGCTTTCGGGACTTAGGATGACAAAAACACCCTATTATGCAGAACCCTTTAATCCTATGAATAAACTTTGATAACTTCTTCTTCTATGATTTCAGGGACCAGCCCTGAAACACTTTCACCTCTCTTGATTTTATCTCTGATCATACTAGAGGAAACATAAACAGGTTTCATCTCAATAAAGCTGAGTTTATTTGAATAATCAAGATTTTTTAAGGTTTTTTTGTTTATATCAGGGCGATTTGCCACCACGATATTCACATTATCCAGAAGCCAATGCCAGTTATGCCATAAAGGTAATTCTTTAATGATGTCGGTTCCCACAATAAAGAAAAATTCATCATCTGGGAATTGTTTTTTTAGACGTTTTATGAGCTTATCAGTATAACTCAGGTTCTCATATTGGCGATCTAGGTCCGAAACCTTAAACTGAGGATAATTTTCCAGAACTGTTTCAATAAGTTTAAATCGAGTTTTAAAAGGCAGGATTTCATCGTTCCTTTTCAAGGGGTGATTTCCAGAGGGTAAAAAGAGAATTTTATCTAATTTCAGAGTATTATATGCTGCATTTGCAAGGGCAATATGACCGTTATGGATCGGGTTGAAGGAACCACCGAGTAATCCTATTTTCATTTAATCTAATTTCTTAATAAGTGTGTTGATTTTATTTGCTTCTTTTGAACCCGGATAACGTTCGTTGAGTTTATTAGAAGCCAAAAGAGCATTTTCTTTATCTTTGCGGGTTATATATATTCGAGCAGAATAATAGAGAGACATTTTATCAATTTCGTCAATATTTCCAAGAGAAATAATATCATTGAAATACATTAAAGCAGCGCTGTAATCGCACATTTTATAATATGCATATCCGTTGTAATATTTCTTTTCCAAGAGTTTATAGTGGCATTTCTGAATATATTCGATAGCGTCTTTTTTCTTTTCATCAAAAGGGAATTTTTCTATGAAAGTTACAAATGCTGAAATTGCTTTTTCAGTTTCTTCCTGGGTATAATGCGGGTTCAGGGATTCATTAAGATAGCAGATTCCAATCTGTAAATAAGCT
>DAOVQH010000234.1 GCA_030628755.1 Candidatus Cloacimonadota bacterium
AATAGGAGATGAACTCGTATTTGCTGCAACAGAAGTTCCGGATTCTATTTATGTTCTTCCGGATGACGCATTTACTACAGATTCAACAACTGTCTTTCCACAACTTGAATATGAAACTGCAGATTCAGAACATCCTTTGGTTATCCAGACAACCGATGACGAAGTAGTAAGTC
Organism: Candidatus Cloacimonadota bacterium; assembly: GCA_030628755.1. Lineage (GTDB taxonomy): Bacteria > Cloacimonadota > Cloacimonadia > Cloacimonadales > TCS61 > JACNIV01. The sequence continues at coordinate 174 of DAOVQH010000234.1, forward strand.
TGATGTTTGAATTTTATTGTCTGGAAGAGTTTGAGGATGAACCGCAATATATTGCTACTTTTGGTGACCATGAAACACCTGAAGATGAAGAAGAATATGAAAACATGAATGGTTTTCCCAGAAGAGTAGATTTCTATGGCTCATACCTTCCTGTCCTGAACCCGGATAATGGGCAATATTTAGTTACTGAAAGTGCATACAGTGGAGCAATTGTATTTTATGGTGATTACGAAATTTCTGTATATTCGATCTCTCAAAATTATTTTAATTATTTGTATATGACAGATGGTTATACTCACGGCGGAATACAAAATGGGTTCGGATATTTCGGTGCAGTAAGTGGTGCTACTTTATATACTGATGTGGTTGAATAAATCTCATTGTATCTTGTCTTGTTCCATTGACTCCATCTATACGACGCGTGAGAGCTTTTTCTTGACATTTGCGTGTGTTCTAAAGAGAAAGTTTCTCACTTGAATTAAAGGAAATAATATGTTCAGAAGAAAAAAGGAAAAACGGATTAAAAGAAAGAAACATATAATTCAGGAATATGTAGAGGCAATTCTTTTTGCATTCGTCGTGGCAATGCTTATTCGTAATTATACAATCCAGACTTTCAAGATACCTTCCTCATCTATGGAAACAACTTTATTAATAGGTGATTTTCTTATCGGCAATAAAGTGAAATACTTTTTTGATGACCCTATGAGGGAAGACATTGTTATCTTCCAATATCCAGCAGACCCTGAAGAGCCGGAACCTCGTGATAATTTTGCAAAAATAATCGGTCCTGTCTATTTAGATAAAACTAAATGGCTTCCTATCTGGCATCAGAGAAAGAATGTAGTAAAGCGCGTTATTGGAATGCCCGGGGACAAGGTTGAGATTATCGATAAAGATGTTTATATAAATGACAAGCTATTCAAAGGTGGTTACGAGCAGTATATCGACTCCCGCATAATTCCCTACGAAGCTGGCAGAATATACTGGGATGAAAAATTTATGGGTAGTAGAGATAATTTCGGTCCTGTTACTGTTCCTGAAGATGTTTATTTTGTCATGGGAGATAATCGGGATGTTAGTGGAGACAGCCGTTATTGGGGATTCTTACCACGGAAATCCATCACCGGAACCCCAGGTATTATTTATATGTCGATAGGAGAACCTCCATACAAAGACATTAGGGAATATATTTATAAAAAACAAGGTCGGCTCAGGAGTCAATCCGAAATTAGATGGAAGAGATTTTTCAAACTGATCAACTGATAAAATACATTTATATTCATATTCCATTCTGTTTAAAAAAATGTAATTACTGTTCATTTTACTCAGAAATTTATTCGGAAGATTTAAAGAAAAAATTTGTTTCATACTTGATTGAAGAAATTAAGCTTTTCAAGGATAAATTTGATATAAAATCAGAAACCATCTATTTCGGCGGTGGAACTCCATCCTTACTTTCTTCAGAAGATATCAATAATATTATCTCTGAATTTAATTTAACTGATATTAAGGAAATTACACTTGAAGCCAATCCAATAAATATCAATAAAATTTATGCTAAGGAACTTGCTGAAACTTTGATTAACCGAATCAGTCTGGGGGTGCAATCCTTTTTGGATAAAGAATTAGAACTCCTTGGCAGACTTCATAACGCAGAGCAGATATATAAAGCTTATGAAAATTTACGAAATTCAGGATTCAAAAATATTTCTTTCGATTTAATTTACGGACTTCCAAATCAAGCAATCGAAGATGCTACATTTTCTCTGGAACGAATGATTGACCTTGCTCCTGAACATATTTCTTGTTATTGTTTGAGCTTGGGAAAAGATGTTCCACTTTATAATATGGAAAAACAGATTCCTTCAGATGAAGAAGTTTCAAAGTTTTATTATTTAATCCGGGATAAACTGATGACAGCTGGATACGAGCATTACGAGATTTCCAACTTTGCTAAGGAAGGATTTGAATCGAGACACAATCTATGTTATTGGAATGATGAATTCTATCTGGGTTTGGGTCCTGCTGCTTCCGGGTATATTGGAAGAAATAGATACACAAATCCTTCTGATTTGCATGAGTATTTTATACAAATAGAAACTTTGGAAGTTTTTGGAAACTTCCGAAGTTTAAGTAAATCTGATTATGAGAAAGAATTTATTTTTCTTAGCTTAAGAAAAACAAAGGGAATGAATCTCAAAGAGTTTCAAGAGAAATTTCAAACAGATTTTTTAAAAAAATACAGCAAAATCATTGCTAAATATTTGAAAAACAAATCTATTGAAATCGATGTAGATGATATCAGGTTAACACAAAAAGCATATTTTATCTCCAATGAGATTTTTTCGGAGTTTGTGTAGCACAGGCACTCTTGCCTGAGCAGAAAAGCAAGCACTCGTTCAAGAGTGAACGAGATACAGTAGCTCAGATACTCCTGTCTGAGTGGAAACTAAGATGAAAAAGAATGATAATCGATTACGGTACAGAGGATTTTACAGAAGAAACTTACCGCATATTCAACCTAGAGATGGGATCTTATTTATTACTTATCGGCTGTACCATCAATTACCAGAAAGAATAAAAGAACAAATTAACAAGATAAGAAAAACGAAATGTGGAAACAGTTTTGAAATAATCGATAATTATTTAGATTTATGTAAAGAAGGTCCCAAGTGGTTAAAAGATGATAGAATTGCAAATGTTGTAAGAGATAATCTGTTAAAGATGAACAAGGTACAATATGAATTGTATTGCTTCTGCATCATGCCAAATCATGTTCATGTTCTTTTAAAACCGAAAATAAAGTTCAGAAATATTCCGTATTCTCTTGCAGAGATTTTTCGTGGACATAAAGGAGTTACAGCTAGAAAAGCAAATCTAATCTTGCACAGAAGTGGTCAATTTTGGCATGCTGAAAGATATGATCATTATATTCGAGATGATGAAGATTTTTACAATATTGCATGGTATATTATAATGAATCCAGTTAAAGCCAAACTTGTTAAACATTATCGTGAATGGAAATTTACTTGGATTGAAAAAGATTTGGAATATGAGATGGGTTTGGATATGATTGAATAGAAAACATGTAGCTCAGACACTCCACCAAATCGCTAAAGGCAATTAAAAGGCGGATAAATCCTGTCTGAGCAGAAAAGCAAAACACTCGTTCAAGAGTGAACGAGATACAGTAACTCAGACACTCTGCCAAAGGCGGATAAATCTTGTCTGAGCAAGTACTCGTTCAAGAGTGAACGAGATACAGTAAATCAGACACTCCTGTCTGAGCAAATATTATGGAGCAAGAATGAAATATTTTCTTATAATTTTATTATTTCTAATAACAATTTCAGTTTCCGCTGAAATATTAATCCCTATGGATCTAACTCAAATCAACCATCTAAAAGCATACGGCATTGCTTTTGCAGCATTAAAGAAACAGATTGTTGTGAAATGGCTTCTAAATTACCGGGGAGGTTCATATCTTTTTCCTGATTCACAAGAGATCGAAGGGTTGTGCAATATTCGTGGAGTGAGTTATGAAAATATCTCGGCTGCAGATGTTGCAGTAATAGTTGGGGAAATAGATGAATCTAATATGGACATAGTAGTTCTGGAAAAAGAACCGAAAATTGCCATTTACACTCCACCCAATTCCCAACCTTGGGATGATGCTGTTACTCTGGCTTTGACTTATGCTGAGATAGAATACGATAAAGTCTGGGATGAAGAAGTTCTGGCTGGTAGATTAGATGAGTATGACTGGCTGCATCTTCATCATGAAGATTTTACAGGGCAATATGGGAAATTTTATTCTGGTTTTCGGAATGCACTCTGGTATAAAGAAGAGGTCAGGATTAACGAAGAAGTGTCTACAAAACATGGTTTCAAAAAGGTCTGGAAATGTAAGCATGCAGTCGCTGAAAAAATCAGGGAATATGTAAAAAACGGCGGATTTTTATTTGCCATGTGTGCTGCTACTGATACTTTTGATATCGCGATTGCAGCCAGGAATGTCGATATCTGTGATGCTGTTTTTGATGGGGATGGTATAGAACCTGATTGCGAATCAAAACTGGACTTTTCCAGAACCTTTGCATTTGAGAATTTTACCCTGATCACAAATCCGTATGTATATGAATTCTCCAGTATCGATGCCAGTGATTATGCTAAACTTCGTGGACCGGAAGCTGATTATTTCAATCTTTTTGATTTCTCTGCAAAATACGATCCTGTTCCAAC
>DAOVQH010000288.1 GCA_030628755.1 Candidatus Cloacimonadota bacterium
ATAGATAGCCTTGTAACAGAACTGAGAAAATTATTGCCTCACATCAGTTTTGAAGTGGGACACGGTCAGCTGCCTGAAAAGCAACTCGAGACTGTAACATTAGGCTTTGCCCATCATAAATTTGATGTTTTTGTTACCACCACTATTATTGAGTCAGGTATCGATATTCCAAATGCAAATACAATCATCGTAAACAGGGCTGATATATTTGGTCTGGCTCAACTTTATCAACTCCGTGGGCGTGTAGGCAGGAGTAATCGTCGTGCTTATGCTTATTTGATTATTCCCTCAAAATTACATGAGGAAGCACGAAAGAGATTGGAAACCTTAACTGAATACGAATCTCTGGGAAGTGGCTATCAAATAGCAATGCGTGACATGGAACTTCGGGGAGCAGGTACACTCTTAGGAACAAAACAAAGCGGGATAATAAACACAATAGGTTTTAATTATTATAATAGACTACTTGAACAGGCAATTAAAAATCTTCAGGAAGAAAAACCTCAAATACTCCGGGAAGAAGAAGCCAGGGAACAATTTCTACATCTTCAAATAGATATGGATCATTATTTCCCGGATGATTATATATCAAATGAAAAGGAACGCTTAGAAATCTATCGAAAGTTATTAAGGTTTAAAAAAGCAAGTGATTTTACTACATTGGAAAATGAACTGGTTGATCGCTTTGGTGAAATTCCTGAAAAAGCCAAAAATACATTAACATATTACAAATTAAGAATGTTGGCAAAGATAGCTAATGTCCGATCAACTGAAATAACAAATGGAAATATAATATTGGAGTTCAACAGTAAAAATCTTCCTAAAAGAGAGAAACTTAAAGAATTGATTAACCTTTTTGAGTACCCGATAAGCTTTAATACAACTCGAAATTTGGGAATTACTTTCCAAATTTCAAAAGAAAGTAATCATAACAAACAAAAACAAATAGAAATATGTTTGGAAATATTAGATTTTTTTATAGAAAACTAACAATCTATCATTAAGATTCCAATATGAAAAGATTTGACAAAAATGTATGAATTAAGAATTTTTCTTAATCTTTATAACGTGGGGGTAATATGAATACGTTTAAAAAAATAAATATCATATTAATTGTAATCGTAATTTTCTCGATTAATCTTTCAGCTCAGTTCAAGTATAAAACCGAAGAAACGTTATACAGCGTATCTGTGGTTGGAGCTGTCGATAACCCGGGTGTGTTTCTCGTACCTTCTTCCAGCAGGATTTCAGAAGTAATTAAAATTGCTAATGTAATCCCGGATTCATTACTTCCTGAAGAATTCGTAAATTATTCAAATAGAAACATTACATTGCGAAGAAATGGGATTGATACACGAATCGATTTGAAAAGATTTTTTGTTTTGGGTGATGAAAAAAACAATCCTTATTTATTAGACGGAGACTTTGTCATAGTTCCTGCTATTCAAAAACGTGTTTTAGTAGAAGGTGCTGTTAACAGACCTGGCTTATATGAATTAATCGACGGAGATAGAGTTTTCGATATTATTGATCTGGCAATGGGTTTGCAGGAAAGCGCTTATTTGGAAAAAGCAGAAGTTATCCGATACACAACTAATAACAAAAAAACTGAAAATTTTTCTATAAGCTTGCAAAATATTATCAACAACTCAGATTGCGAAGACAATATTTTCTTGCAGAATGATGACAGAATCATTATCCGCTTCATACCCGAATTTCATGAAGAAAAATTCATTATAATTTGTGGTGAAGTACAATTCCCGGGATATTATTCAATTGAAGAAAATGAGACAACGCTTTTAGAAATTTTAGAAAAATGCGGTGGACCAACCTCTCATGCAGATCTGCAAAACGCATTCCTCCAAAGAAGAAGTAGAGAGGATGTGTTGGATACGGAATTTGAAAGACTGAAAAAAATGTTAGTTGAAGATATGACCATGCTCGAATATGAATATTTCAAAACTAAATCAAGAGAATTAAGAGGGAAATTTGCTATTAATTTTGAAAATATCTGGAACTCAAAAGACAAATCATTAGACATATTTCTTAAAAATGATGATTGTATTTTTTTCCCGGATGAATCTATAACAGTTACTGTTTCAGGACAGGTTAAGAATCCTGGATTAATCAAATTTGTGCCGGGAAAAAACTATCTTTATTACATTGAGCAAGCAGGTGGATTTTCCTGGAATGCCAGAAAAAGAAAAATCCGCTTGATAAAAGCAGGTACGGGCGAATGGTTAAAACCAAAGAAAGATACAATCGTTGAAGTTAAAGATATGATATTCGTACCGGAAAAACCTGAATACAATTATTGGAAATTAACAAAGGATATTGTATTTATGCTTTCCCAGGTTACTACTCTCTATATTATTGTTGATAATATAATTACAACTAAATAGTCGGGAGAAATCATGAAAATATTAATCACTGGAGGAGCTGGATTTATCGGTTCTCATCTGGCAGAAAAACTTCTGGCAGAAGGTAACGAGGTTTCCGTTATTGACAACCTTTCAACAGGAAAATACTCGAACATTATCCATCTGATCAAGAACACGAATTTTAAATATTCTTTAGATTCTATCTTAAATAGAGAAATCCTAAAAAAGCTGATTAAAGAATGTAACCAGATTTACCATCTGGCAGCGGCTGTTGGCGTTAAATACATAATTGATAATCCCCTGCTTTCTTTAAGAACAAATATTGTAGGAACTGAAAATGTACTTGAATTTGCCAACAAATACAAGAAAAAAGTATTGTTAGCTTCTACATCTGAAATATATGGCAAAAGTAATAAAATGCCTTTTGAGGAAGAGGATGATAGACTTCTTGGTTCTACTCATATTACCAGGTGGAGTTACAGTGCTTCAAAAGCTATCGATGAATTCTTAGCTCTTGCTTATTATCGTGAAAAGAAACTTCCCATAGTAATAGTAAGATGCTTTAACACTGTGGGTCCTCGTCAGACAGGTCAATATGGAATGGTGATACCAACATTTGTGCGGAATGCTTTACTGAACCATCCGATAACTGTTTATGGAGACGGTAAACAATCCCGTTGTTTCTGCGATGTTAAGGATGTTACAGACGGGATGATTAAACTGATGAATTGTAAAAAAGCAGAAGGTGGCATATTTAATATTGGAACCGACAAGGATATTACAATTGAAGAGTTAGCACAAAAAATTAAAAAAATGACTAATAGCAGATCAAAAATTGAATACATAAAATATGAAGACGCCTATGAAGAAGGCTTCGAAGATATGAGAAACCGTAAACCGGACCTTTCAAAAATAAAGAAATTTATAGAATATAAACCAAAATACGATCTAGATCAGGTATTGAAAAAAATCATTAATTACTTTGAAGAATAGGAGCAAAATTTGAAAGTTCCACTTTTAGACCTTCACGC
>DAOVQH010000320.1 GCA_030628755.1 Candidatus Cloacimonadota bacterium
AAAAAGCAAAAAGAAAAAGTAAAAGCAATATTGAATTCGTTACCTGATAACGAGGAAAGACTGATTATTGCTACAGGAAAATATTTAGGTGAAGGATTTGATAATACGCTTTTGGATACCCTATTTCTAACTTTACCTGTTTCCTGGAAAGGAATACTACAACAGTATGTCGGACGTCTTTTCAGAACACATAAACAAAAAACATCTATTGAAGTTTATGATTATGTCGATAAAAAAATCCCAAGATTGGAGAAAATGTTTGCAAAAAGAAAAAGAGCTTATAGAAGTCTGGGATTTATAGAATATTAACTGTTTGTTTGTGAATGTGTATTAAAACCTTGAAAATGGTTACCCACAGAGGAACTCTTTCTAATCGATCTTTTCAATGGTTGGAATTAAACTTAACAAGTTTTTGAAACTTGTTAAGTTTTTTGCAGATTACAGTGATAGGAGAACCGTTGAAAAGGTTAAGCAGGAAGAGAAGTCTTATAAACAAGGTAACTTTGGAGTAAAATATCCGTGATATTTTAAAAAGCAACAACACCCCAGTTATACAACGGGGCAAGCGGTTGATGCACTACATAAAAGTCAGCCTGCCTTGCCGAAATATTAATGAAGGCAGGTGGTAAATAAAAAGGAATTATAATGAATTATAAATTAGTAACGACCATCGAAAGAACCGATCTTATAGAAAAAGGTGATGAAATAGTAATCGATGTCTGGCCTGAATTTATACTGAATGATGCAGTTGCAAACGAATGGTTTTTCCAGCTTTATGAGAAATTCCCGGAATTTCAATATTGGCTGCTGGATGGAGAAGAGATAGTTGGGATCGGCAATTCTATTCCCTTATTTTGGAATGACAAACTCGAGAATCTTCCTGAAGAAGGTTGGGATTGGGCTTTAGAAAAAGGATTCAGAGATAAAGAGAAAAATCTACACACCAATCTACTTTGTGCTCTTTCCATCACAGTAAATCCAAAATATCAGGGAAAAGGAATCAGTACGGAAATGATAATATCAATGGTTCAGATCGGGAAAAAACACAAACTCGAATCACTGATAATACCTGTCCGTCCGACATTGAAGAAAGATTATCCTCTGACAGTTATAGAGCAATACATAACCTGGAAGAGAGAAGGTGGACAGCTATTTGATCCCTGGCTTCGAGTTCACGAAAAACTCGGTGGTAAGATCATCAAGGTTTGTTCAAAAGCAATGAAAATTTCAGGAACAATTTCTGACTGGGAAAACTGGACTGGAATGAAATTTCTCGAATCCGGAAAATATATTATTCCCGGAGCATTAGAACCTGTTAAAATGGATGTCGAAAAAAACATGGGGATTTACATCGAACCGAATGTGTGGGTGGAGTATAAGTTGTAAGTCAGACACTCTTGTCTGAGTAAAAACTCGTTCAGGAGAGAATGAGATACAGTAACTCAGACACTTTCAACCCGTGAAATGTGGAGCAATTTAACTGGGTCCTGTCTGAGGGAGAAATCAGATAGATTTTGCTCTGGTAATTCACTTTCATTTCCTTTTTCCTGTTTCTGCAAAACGCCTGATACCTTTTGCTCCCAGACCGGAAAGACCGAGATTTTTTAGAGTCCTTCCTTCCTTTCTAAAGTCTGTATCCATCATTGAATTTGCGATTTCGATAAATGCGCTGCATATTGGTGTGGGAATATTGAATTCTTGCCCGAGACTTTCATACGGAACCAGTCCGGTTGGAAGATCTTCCAGTATCAATCTTGTTTTCATTGAATAGGGTGCTGTTATGTTACGATAAGCTTCATTGGATTTTACTTTTTCCCACAACTCTGTTCCCTTTGTTGGATAAGCAGTGGAAAAGAATTCCTGGATAGTTATCGGCTTGACTTCAAGTGCTTCAGCAAGCCTGCATCGTTCTGCATCGAGAGCTTCTACAACAGTTGAAACAGCAGGAGTAAAACCATCCCAGTAATATAGAAAATTTTCACCTGAATCAATTCTGCCTGTATTCAAAAGAGTCACAGGTGGATGTACAGTTGCATTGAGATTATCCAGACTTGTTTTAAGAACATTGGGAGCTTTAATGGAAGAAGGATAAACCTCAAAAAGAAGATCTGCTTTAGAAAAGCCCTCATTTGAAGGAAAAATTGAAATCGGAAGCTTGTTCTTTATCCCGGATACATAAACTTCTGCAGGTCCTGTCAATCTACAGGTGAGAAGCGAGGTCTGTATTTCTCCAAGTACAACAGGAGTATCTATTCCCATGCTGATTAAAGTATTATAGAAATCGAAAGCTCCAAAAGTATGACCAGGATGAAGCATGATAATCTGACCTGGTTCCAAATATTTTCCAATTTTTTTAGCTATATCTGCATGACTGGAAGCAGGAACAGTTACCATGAGCATATCTCTGCCTGGAACAACATCTTCAAAATCATAAGATGCAACCTCCAATTGTGCCAAGCCTTTTACTAGTCCTGCTAATTTTATTCCTCCACGTGAATTTATATCGTCAATCTTGGAATGTGTACGATTTTGAATGCTTACCCTGTAACCTTCCAATGCCAGGTGACCTGCCATTGCCTGACCCAGGTTACCTGCACCAATAACTCCAATTCTTTTCTTATTCATAAACACCTTCCTTATTATTTTATCACTTCATTTATATCTGTATATAAGCTTAACTTTCGAGTCGAAAAATCCAACTTTATAACAAACACTAAATATACTGTAA
>DAOVQH010000128.1 GCA_030628755.1 Candidatus Cloacimonadota bacterium
AATAATTGAGTTCCTCGGATTTTATACTGATTTTTCTCCTATATATGAAAAGGTAATTTCTTTCGGTTTTCTTATGAAAGTCACTGGAGGCAAGCTTCAGGCTGGTGACGATGCTGCTGAAGCGTGCTATGTGACCTTTGATGACTGCCCGGAAATAGTGTTTCCTTCACATCGTTATTTTATTGAAGAAGTGAAAGAAATGATTAGCCACGAAGAATTTCGCCACAGACTAACACAAACAAAGCACAGACAAAAGTAAAAAAAGTCAGTGTTAAAGTCAGTGGCAAGAAAAGGTACTGAGATAATGCAAAATAAATATCTATTTTCCGATATAACCGATAAAATCATAAGATGTTTTTATAATGTGTTTGATGAATTGGGAGCAGGCTTTTTGGAATCAATATATGTGAAAGCATTAATAATTGAATTAAAAAATATTGGTTTGAATATCGAATCTGAAAAAGAAATTAAAGTAAATTATAAAGGTACAATAATTGGAAACTTCCGTGCAGATATTGTTGTAGAAGATAAAGTAATTATTGAGATAAAAGCAATTAGTTCCTTAAACTCACAACATGAAGCTCAATTGCTAAATTACCTGAAAGCTACAGGAATAAGAGTTGGGCTTTTAGTGAATTTTGGAAATAAGCTTGAATTCAAGAGAAGAATATATTAGCCACAGACTAACACAGACAAAGCACAGACAAAAAGTAAAAAATGTCAGTGATTAGTCAGTGAAAGTCAGTGGCAAAAAAAAAGGAGAAATTATGGTTAATCCTCAAATTTTCAGGCAATACGATATTCGCGGAGTTGTGGATAAAGACCTTTATGATGAGACTTTATATCTAATCGGAAAAGGATACGGAACCTTTTTGCGTCGTCAAGATTTGAAAACAGCATGTATTGCCGGTGATGCCCGGCTCAGTACTCCCCGTTTCAAAGAACAGTTTATCAAAGGATTGCGAGAAACTGGAATTGATGTGATCGATGTGGGTATAATGGCAACACCTGTACTTTATTTTTCTATCTGGAAACTTGAAACCGATGGTGGAGTAATGATAACTGCAAGTCACAATCCAGCTGAATATAACGGCATAAAATTGAATAAAGGATTGCAAAGTGTTTACGGTGAGCAGATACAGGAAATCCTGAAACTCATCCAGGACAAAGATTTTGAAAAAGGCGAGGGCTCTATTTCCTCTAATGATGAAATGCACGATGCTTATAAAAATTACATCGTAGATGGAATAAAACTCGAACGCTCCGTAAAAGTTATTATCGATGGGGGAAATGGCATAGGTGGACCTTATCTTCCGGAAATACTCAGACGGCTTGGCTGCGAAGTAAAAGAGCTTTATTGCGAACCTGATGGTACATTCCCCAACCATCATCCTGATCCAACTGTGGAAAAATATATGACCGACCTGATAAACCTGGTAAAAAACTCTGATGCAGAAGTAGGTATAGGACTCGATGGTGATGGCGATAGAATTGGTGTGGTCGACGAAAATGGAAAGATGCTTTATGGTGACCAAATACTGAATATCATTGCTCGTGATTTTCTTAAAAATAATCCCGGCGAGAAGATAATAGCAGATGTAAAATCTTCCAAGAATCTTTTTGATGATATCACAAAATACGGTGGAATTCCAATTATGTTTAAAACAGGACATGCAAACATAAAAAGCAAGATGCAGGAAGAAGACATTAAACTAAGTGGTGAAATGAGTGGTCATATATTTTTGAAAGACAGATTTCTCGGTTTTGATGACGCAATTTATGTTGCCTGTCGTTTTGTGGAAATTATGAGTAAAACTAATAAGCCTGTAAGCCGATTCCTGGAAGACCAGCCAAAGATGTTTAATACTCCTGAGCTTCATATTCAAAGTACAGATGAAGAAAAATTTAAACTCGTAGAACGGGTACGGGATTCCTTTATAAAAGAGGAATATGTTATAAATGATATCGATGGTATGCGCATTACTTTTGAGGATGGATGGGGACTGTGTAGAGCTTCGAATACAACACCTGTTCTGGTTCTTCGCTTTGAGGCAGAAACTGAGAAACGGCTTAATGAAATTAGAAAATTAGTTGAGGACAGGATAAAAGAATTAACAAATTAATTTGACACATAAAAGCATATATCCTTTTTTCGGGGATGTGGATAAAGAAGTGTAGAATATTGAACTTTCTAAACACTTCTGAACTTTTGGAATATCTCGCACTTCTTTAAATCATTGTTTTTTAACTATTTAAAAAAGGAGTGCTTTGTGAAAACTATTTATTTTGTTTTCGGATTTTTTCTTTTATCAACCTTTCTGGCTGCCACTATTATAAATGTACCAGGTGACCAGCCAACAATTCAGGAAGGGATTAATGTCGCAGTAGATGCTGATACCGTACTTGTACAACCAGGAACTTATGTGGAAAATATTAATTACAATGGGAAAAATGTTATTGTTGCCTCTTTATTTTTAACAATGCAAGATAGTGCTTTCATTGATAATACCATAATTGAACCATTTGATGTGGATTACACTGTTTCATTTGAAAACTTCGAAACCGATGCTGCGAAGTTAATTGGCTTTTCGGTAAATGGAGGTTTGGCTAACATTATCTGCAATAATTCATCTCCCACTTTAAACCACTTAAAATTATCTGATGGTCCAAGAGGAATTATGCTTATATCGTCAGATGCTAAGATCAAAAATTGTCTGATTAATGGTCATACGAATAGCGAAGATGGTGCTGGAATCTATTGCACTGAAAATTCAAATTCAATAATTACTAATTGTCTTTTTGAGGATAATGTAATATTAGATGAAACTTGGAATGTTGGAGGAGGAATTTATTGTGAGGATTCAGAAATGACATTGATTAATACTATTATATCCTTTTGTAGCGGATATATTGGTGGTGGAATATATAGTAGTAATTCTGAAATTATTCTAATAAACTCAGTAATTACTGAAAATTGGAGTGACTTATTCTGTGGTGGTATATATTGTGAAGATAATACAAATTTAATAATTGTGAATAGTATTTTATATTCAGATCATTTATATGAAATTTTCTTCTCTTCTACATTGGGAGTAAATGAAGCATCAGTAGCATATTCGTTATTGGAAAATGAAGAATATGGTGTATGTATAAACAACAACGGGACATTAAATTGGTTAACTGGAAATATAGGTAGTCAGCCATCATTCATAAATCCAAATATTGCTATTAGAGATTTCCACCTTCAAGACACAAGTCCCTGCATAGGAGCAGGAATAGATGAGATTGAAATAAATGGAACTTTGTATTATGCACCTTTATTCGATATTGAAGGTAATCCACGTCCAAATCCTGTAGGTTCAATGCCAGATATGGGAGCATACGAAAATCCATACGGTGAACCTCAAATTGGAATTGATGATGATCTATTTTCATTTAATAATTTTGAATTAAACAACTACTCCAACCCTTTCAACCCTGAGACAACTATCAGCTTTTCTGTAACACAAAGCGCTGTGTCCGGCTCAGACGGATCATCGTTTGTGACTCTCGACATTTACAATATCAAAGGACAGAAAGTTAAACAGCTTGTCAGCGATCAGCTTTCAGCAGGAGAACATTCCATTATCTGGGATGGCAGAGATACAAATGGAAATCGAGTTGGCTCTGGAATCTATTTCTATAAATTGAAAGTAGGAAAATTTGAGAAAGTTAGGAAGATGTTGTTGTTGAAATAAATATCAGCTATTAGAAAAAACCCCGAAAATTTCGGGGTTTTTTTTTCTTGTTCCTCCCGAAAGCTTTCGGGATACTTGGGAATATTCGTTTATTGCGAAGTTGAACTTCGCCCATAAATGCGTCACTAAGTGCATCCGTCAAAGCCGGAGTAAACACTAAGTAACGAGCAAAAAAAGCTCGCAATATATTTACCTCGTTATCAGCATTTCTTCCTTTTTGCCCTTGATGATAATTGAAACTTCATTGGGAACACAGATTATAGGAAATCTGTCACTCCATCCCTGTTTAACGCAGTATTGCAATCTGCAGGTTGATTCTTTCATTCGTACTTTACCATCTTTGATCTCAACCACAATTCCATCTTCCAGTTTTATGGTCTGGTCATCATTCAGACTGCATTTTTTAATGAGTTCATTGTGAAAATATATCTCAACTTCTTTTGCTTGAAGGTTGTTCTTTATTCCCCAGAGGTAAATCCCTGAAATGATTAATAAAATAACGATAAGAACTATATCTGCAGGAGTAAATATTTTCTTAAGATTTTTTACCATTAACGGAAATCCCCATAAATCTTATGATCACATCCCGGGCATTTTCCATTTAAAATATCACACTTAATTGTCCATCCACGTTTGATGAGAAGATGGTTACAATTCGGACAGAGAGTATCTTTTTCCGTCATTACATTACCAATATATACATAACAGAGCTTTTCCCCTGCAATTTCCTGAGCTCTTTTTAATCTTGAGATCGGTGTTGAAGGATTTGTCATTTTGTATGCAGGAAAATATCGAGAAAAGTGCAAAGGAATTTCAGGATTTACTTCTGCAACGAAATCAACAAGTTTCTTGATGTTTTCTTCCGAGTCGTTTTCATCGGTTACCAACAGGTTTGTTATCTCAATGTGGCAGTTTTTGGATGCTGTCTTAATTGTTTCCAGAACAGGTTGCAAGCGAGATTTGCAGATTCTTTTATAGAATTCATCGTCCATCGATTTCAGGTCGATATTCATAGCATCGATATAGGGGAGAAGCTCGTTTAGCGGTTCCGGGTTAATGAAACCATTGGTAACCATAACATTCTTGATACGATTCTCCTGAAGTAATTTTGCTGAATCAAGAACAAATTCGAACCAGGTTATAGGCTCTGTATATGTATAGGAAACAAAGTTACAAAGATGTTGTTTGCTAATCTCCAGCAGTTTCCCGGGAGTAATATCCTGTGTGGGAACAATCTGCTGACTGGAGTTGTAGTTCTGGCAGAAATCACAGGAAAAATTACAGGAGTTCGGTCCAATTGAAATGACGCTTTCCCCAGGATAAAAATGATACAATGGCTTTTTCTCCATTGGATCTATGCTGATAGTTATGGTTCTGGCATAATTACTTGTATAAAGAACTCCATCAATATTTTTTCTTGCTCTGCATTTCCCAGCACCACTGGAAGTTATAACACAGAAATGGGGACACAGTTCACATTGAACTTTCTTGTTTGGTAATTTTTTATAATATTTAGCTTCTTTCATAGTAATTTATCTCCATATAAAAAGTGATAAGAAAATTAATCACCACCAACAAACGGTTCTCTAAATTCACAAAATAAAGGAACCAAAGGTGTTACTAATTTCACTAATCGACTATTATGCTCAAAAAGTATATCCACTATTCCAGCCACCATAATATCTATCAATATCAAGTTCTTTTTCTAAAGACAGAATAAAATCTACATCTTCAAAACTTTCATTTGTTCTTTTCCACAATTTCTCCAAAGTATCCAAATTTTTTATTATCCAAGTTGTATCATCTATTCTATCATTTCGTTTACAAAAACTAGCAAATTCAGAAAGAATATAATTCAAATTTGTAATTGTTGAAACTGCACCTGCTTCGATATGTTTTGAATGAATTTCAAAAGAATTGATTTTAAAATCTACCTCTATTTGATATTCATATCTTAAGCCAATATGTTTTTTTTTCATTGTTAAATATCGCTTTTATATTCTCTATTAAATTCATCGTAAACAATTATTAATACTTTCATTCTATCTTCAACTTCCAATTGTTTCGATAATTTTAATAAATCTGATTTAGAAATTGTTTGAACTTTCATATTAATTAAATAGCTCTTAACTTCTTTTGAAATATCATCAATGATTAAGATGATATTTCCATCAAGTAATCTGTCGTTTGAAAAATTTACTTTGAGTTCATTATAGACATTTTTTGCCGAACTTTCATTCATTAGTTTTAATTTTTTGATTTGAAATATTACTCCAAAATTTGTAGATATATCAACACCTTTATCATGCGCTGAAGTTCTTGTATCCCTATATATTTTACAAGCAAATTTTTCTAAATGAACTTTGAGTATTGCAAAACAGAAAATTTCAAAATTCGTGGGATTAATCTCGATTTGATTTTCAATTAAAGCAATGAATGTATGAGCATCTTTTGATTTTTCAAACCTTTCTTTTGGATTAGCCAAAAGAGAAATACAACCAAGCTTTTTGTTGATAAAACTTTTTACTAATCTCGGAATATCTTTCGTTAATTTATTAGCATTTTCACTGTAATTTTCACTCAACCTATATTTTTTATTTGCGACAACTGATAATACACCATATTTTGGTAAATTACGCGAAGGATATGCATCATAATATTTACCACCGATATGAATATCATGTCCAAGTATTTTTTTAAACTTATTTACAGCTTTCTCGTAAGACTTTTTAATTTCATTATCTGTAAAAACCACTTTATTTTCATTTAGAAAGTCTGTTATAAGTCCATAAGTGATTAAAGGAAAAATAATTTTAGTCTTAGACCTTTTTATCATCAATTCTATTTTTTCTATACAATATTTATAGCTTGTTTTCATATTTAGCTACTCCTAAAATTGCTGGTAATTTCCAGTTCGGAAGAATGAAACTATTGAAACGGTTAATTTATTTCTCATCTTTTTTCACACGATTTCAATCGTGGGTTACTCTATAAAACTCATAAATAACATTCTGACTGTACTGTCCCAGACGATAACCTTGTGAATTCCATTCAATAAAATCCTGAAGATTTTTAAACTCATGATAGGGACTTACAATCGATTCGATATCTAATCTTTCCAGTTTTTCGTTTATCCTCACAATCAGGTCATTTGAATCTGTATCACCTTTTTTGGAAATTATATGTTCATAGAAATTCCGCATCATTCCAGCTCTCCAGAATGTGATAACCCTTTCAGCAGTGATCGTTCCAACGAGTTCTGAATTTTCCGGAACTTCTTTTTTCAAACCAGCAAATTCTTTTTTGAAAAAAGGT
>DAOVQH010000246.1 GCA_030628755.1 Candidatus Cloacimonadota bacterium
GAAGCATCTCCTTCAATAAAAATTCCTGATAAAATCAAAGAAACATCTTCAGCAAGGGAAAAATTAAATTCAGGGAAAAAGGCAAGGACTTCATTCTCGATTTCGTAAAACATTCCAAGTTGCAATGTGTGAATATCCCGAAAAGGATAACGCAGAACATTCATCACATAATTCTCTTTTGATTCCGGATAATTCCTGTGATAAAATTGACTCATAAAATATAGATCATTATCGAAAGAATATTCTCCACCTGCAACTATCTGAAAATAAGGATCGTTATCTTTCGGTTCCGAATAAGCTCCTTCCGCCCACAAAGCCATTCCACCGATGGTTCCGATAATATCTCCTCCATAAATATTCACATCCTGATATTGATTATTCTCATCAGGAAAATCCTCTTTTCCGTTAAAATAACTCATAGAAAGGTCACAACCCAAAATGGATTGAATTGTAAGTTTGAATGCCTGTTCTGAATTTTCCAATGTTTTTTCCGGTATAATCGATGAGGAATCTTCAAAAGCTGGAACAAAATAAGGAATGAAAACTCCAGTAAAAATAAGGTTTGATGATGGATAGAATTTCAATCTCAAAGCAGAAACACCAAGTTTTTCATCCGGCAAAAAAGTTCCCTGCTCGCTGATATCAAAAGGATTTATGTTATCTGTCGGATTTATTTGATAAGCTGAACCCCAGGAAATTTGCTGGATACCTGCACGCAGATCCATATCAAACACACCGAATGGCTTAAAGTAATAATCGATGTAAGTTTCATTTAATTTCCAATCGAAATCAGATTCTTCAGTTGTGAACATTTTCAGATCAATATGAGCGTGAGCTTTATCCCCGATATAATAATCCAGTTTCAGTTTGAAACTCGTTCTCGTCCAGATGTTAGCGTTTCCATCAAATAGACCATCCATTTCGTAAGTTTGAATGATATCGAGTTCTCCGCCTATTTCCGGTGGTTCGAGGGCAAAACAATAAATTGGAAAAATCGTTAAACATATTAAAATGAATTTCACAAATACCTCCTCATTTTTGTTCTCAAAAGAAAATTCTTGACTATCTATTCTATATTTTTTCATTTAAACCAATATTAAAAAAATAGTATGAATATGAATATCTCTGAGATTCAATATAGAGTTCAGGTTGACCAGTTTGTCTTTACTCATCATGCAGAGGTTGAGCGAATGGCAGATGAGTTGACTTTTGCTCAAATTGAACAATCCATAATGAATGGCAAGATACTCGAGCAGTATCCTGATACAGGACGTGGTGAAAGCTGCCTGATACTGGGATATGCCGACAATATACCAATTCATATCGTTTGTGGGTGGCGTGGAGAAAAAATAGCGATTATTACTGTTTATATTCCACATCCGCCAAAGTTTATAAATCCTTGGACAAGAGGAGATAAATCCAATGAAGAAAGTCCGATGTAATTTTTGCGGCAGTGACCGCTATGAAGAACGAAAGATCGAATATCTTTACAGTCATAAAGGAAAGCACTTGCTTGTTTTCGATACTCCGGTTGAGATTTGCCTGAATTGTGGAATGGTTTATTATGACGGAGCCGTTCTCAAAGACATCGAAAGACGGTTTTTTGCTATTCAAAACAAAATTGAAAAACCGGAACATTATATCAAAATGCCGGCAGAAGTTTATGTTTATCATGGATAAATCCCGGAAGATAGAATATTGTTTTCGTTTTCCAAAATTTTGAATATATTTTGAGAACACTACTAAAATCCTTCTTCCTTTTTTTTATCACAGACTTTTAAAGACTAAATACAGACTTATAAAAAGATTCTATCCTGTAAATCCTGTTATCCTGTCTTCCCCTTTTCCCTTTCTCTTTGTGTTCTTTGCGTCTTTGCGGTAAAAAATATTACTCCCATAATCTTCCCTTTATTTCTTTTCCAATTGCCGTGTTGTAAACATCTTATCCGGAATATCAGGATTCAATTCCGTTTCTTTTATTTCAATAACGGTTTTACTTCCTTTTTGAACATTCTGCATTTCCATCTTCCTTGAAATCCAAAATCCTTCGATCTTTTCAAATTCCGAAGAGTATAAAACTTTCAGCAAATCTCCGTGTATATCATAATACTCTGTTTTTAATGAATAGAAATGCTCTTTATCTATCCATCTTTTTATCCTGCTGTAACTAATATCTTTAGGATTTTTGGGAGTAAGTTCCAAAATATAACAATCGTGTTCATTATACTTTTCCGAACCTGATAATTCAGAATTGAAATCTTCTTCCCAGGAATATCCACCGATATCATCATAACTGAAATCGCTGCCCATAAAACTGCCGCCTTTATCTTTAGTAGCAATGCGTCGAACTTTCTTTAGCGCAGGAAGATACAGCCAGTCATTATCGTTTACAGAGAGGAATGAAGCTCCTTTGATATTTGCCGGAGAGATGAACCTGACAAAAGTGGAATCTTCTCCTTTCATCCAGACTTTGATCGTCCTGACTCGTTTGGAACCGGATTTGTGAAAGATGGTCATCTCACTTATTGTTATTTCCGAGTTAGGACTATTCTCATCCTCTAATTTCAAGATTTCATTAATAGTTAATTCCTGTGCTTCAACTGAACCGATAAATAATAGTAACATTACGAAAATGACTATCATCCCATTAATTCGTGTTTTCATCTTTTTCTCCTTTTTTTGCTCACTGATTACACGGATTTAACGGATAATTTTCAATTTATTTTTTTATCCGTGCTTTTCCGTGTTTATCCGTGAGCCTTTTTTCTTTGTGCTTTCTTCGTGAACTTCGCGGCTAATTTTCTATCTTTCAAATATAACAAAGCAGGAAGCACGGTCATAGACGCCATTGATGAGAACAACATCGTCAATGCGATGAGCAAGCCAAAACGCTGCATCGGCGGCATGGATGCAAATATAAGAACCAAAAAGCCCAATCCTAATGCAGTAGCGTTATAAAAAATTGCCTGTCCTGTATTTGAGATAGTAATTTTTATTGCTTCCTCAGGGCTTTTACCAATGGCAAGCTCTTCCTTATAGCGGTTGAAAAAATGAATTGCATAATCTATTCCTATCCCGATAGCAATGCTGGCAATTACCACTGAAGCAACATCCAGGGGAATTTTGAACCAGCCCATTATCCCGAAATTTAAAATTACTGTAAGAGAAACAGGGATGGTGCAGAATGTTCCGTAAGTTAATGACCGGGAGATGATAATCATCAAGACAAATACAAATAGGATTGCCAGGGCTAAGCTTTGCAATTGGCCCTTTACCATCAGCTTGAGCATTCTGGCGTCTACTACTGGCGGACCTGTTAATACTGCCTTAATATCTCCGCCAAAATGTTTTCTAATTGCTCTTTCCACTTCGCCAATCATTTCATCCCGCTCTAAGCTTTTATAGGTTGATACTTTTGCCTGGATTAAAGCCCGGTCATAGTCAAAAGAGAACATATTATCTAATTGGTCTGAGCCTCCCATAGACAGCAGCAAAAGATATTGTGCGGCTTCTTCTTCTGTTTCAGGGAGAATTTCATACTCCGATTCCCCTTCGTGCAGTGCTTTGTTGGTTTTCCGCAGAAGATTAACGATGGAAGTGGGTTTACTCAATATTTCAATCTGCTCAATTTCGTTTTGAAAGTCTTCCATCTTCTGTAATACTCTTGGATCCTGAATATTGCCCTTTACCGCAACCTGAATAAATTCAACACCGCCAAAGTTCTCTTTCGTAATATTATAAGCCAATCTGACCGGACTATTCGGCTTAAACAATTCTATGAAATTCGATTCGGTATTGATAAACAGAATCCCCACGCAGGCTAATAAAACCAACAAACCAGCCACTACCAATACTATTTTTGCTTTATCCACTGTAATATTTGCCCATTTCCCTAAAATTCCCTTTAGGAAAGCTTTTCGTTTCTTATGGAATTCTCTTTTATGAGGACGCAGTAAAGACAGAAACGCCAGGAATAAAGTAACAGTAATGATAAATGCAATGCTCACTCCAATCGCAGTAAATAACCCGAAATTCCTAATCATGTGCAGGGAAGAAGTATAAAGGGAACCGAAGCCAATCATGGTGGTAATGGAGGTTAGGAAGCAAGCCAATCCGACAGCAACCATGGTTTTGATCAGCGATTTCCGTTTATCTGAGCCCAGTGAAAGTTCCTCC
>DAOVQH010000277.1 GCA_030628755.1 Candidatus Cloacimonadota bacterium
AGCCATTATAATCGTCTTTTCTTATTTTACCTGAAATTAATTGATGTTTCTGATTTTCATAATCGAACATTATTCTGTCTTCTTCCAACATTCTTATGCGTTCAAGAATAGCCTTTCGAGCGTTTTTAATAACCTTTGGTTCGAATTCGGAAATCGGTATCTCTACTGGAATCTTGTCACCAAGTTCGAGCTTTTCATCAAACTGCTGTGCTTCTTCCAAAGAGATTTCTCCTAAGGACATATCACGTTCTACAACGATTCTTTTAAATTTCGCAGCAACCCAGTTAGTATCGAAGTCAGCTTCTATTTCCAATTCATTTTCATTTAATAATTTTTTCGAAATAGCCTGATACAAGCCATCTTTAATAATCTCAGTTAGTTTATCCTTATCAAGCTGCTTTAAAGCCGCAAGTTCGGAAAGAGAAGACATTAAATTTGCACTCATCATTTCTCCTTTTTCAGTCTATTTCTTATAATCAAAATATGTTTTAGACTTTTTAATATTCAAAAATGGGATTTCCTCAATCCCCTCATTAAATTCAATCTTTACAATATCAGGAAGGACTTCCTTTAAAGTTCCGATCTTAGTTAGATTTTTCTCATTCTGGCTAAAAGTGACCTTTACTTTCTCACCTATAGCACTCAGATAATGCTTTTTTAATTTCAGTTCTCTTTCCAAACCAGGTGAGGAAACCTCGAGGAAATATCTTTTATCAATGAATTCCTGCTCTTCAAGGAAATCGGAGATAGTTCTACTTACTTTCTGACATTCACTTATAATTACTCCATTCACTTTTGTGATATAAATAACAATAATAAGTCCTTTTGCAGCATGTTTCAATTCAATATCATAAAGTGCCACATTATGCTGCAAACAGGCATCTTGTGCTATCTTTTCAATTCTCTCAAGCATCATCCTTACCTACAAGTTTATTACCAATAAACGATTAAACCACTGAGAATCAGTGGCACCGCTTTTTTACCAAAAAAATGCTGACTTTTTGTGTCAGCTGAATTTTATGTACCTTGCTTTTTTAAAAAGCAGACTTAGAAAAAAAATCCCCAACTTTCTGTCAAGCAGTAATTTATTACTGTATATATTAATAAAAATATTAATATCAATTTTTTCGATTTATTTGACAAAACGAATCAAGATTAAAATCTAAATCCAATAGTTCTGGAGGAATAAATGAAATATAAAGTTGGAGTATGCCAATTTGAACCGAAATTATTTGATATAGATTACAATCTAAGCAGGATGGAGAAGCTCTTAAAACCCGTTAATGCAGATCTGATCGTACTTCCCGAGCTTGCATCATCCGGTTATCTTTTTAAGAATCTGGAAGAATTAAAAAACATGTCTGAATCTCCCACAGATGGTCACACAGCAAAGCTCTTTATAAAATTGGCTAAAGAAAAAAACACAAGTTACATTGTCGGATTTGCTGAAAAAGATAAGGAACATATTTATAATTCTTCAATGTTAGTCAATCCAGATGGAGAAATGCATATTTGTAGAAAAATCCATCTTTTTTGTGAGGAAAAGAAATGGTTCACACCCGGGAATAAAGGCTTTCAAATTTTCAAAGCAAAGGAAGGAATTAAAGTTGGAATAATGATATGTTTCGACTGGATATTCCCGGAAGCTGCCAGGACATTAGCTTTGAAAGGAGCACAAATAATTGCTCATCCTTCCAACCTGGTATTACCGTGGTGCCAGCAGGCAATGATAACCCGCTCCATAGAAAATCGGGTCTTTTCTATAACTGCAAACCGCACGGGAACTGAAAAAAACGCTGAAAAAGAACTAACATTTTCAGGAATGAGCCAGATCACCAGTCCAGAAGGAGAAATTATAAAAAGATTAAATGAAGTTGAAGAATCTGTTTATATTACGGAAATAAATCCGGAAGAAGCGAATGATAAAAAAGCTACTGAATATAATGATGTATTTACAGATAGAAGAACGGAATTTTACGAATTATGAGAAAATATCATATTACAGCAATTTTGTTCTTCCTGATTCTTATATTGAATTTCTTCTTATCCAAACCTTTAAGAGTTATTTACATTGATAATACAGCTGAACTTGAGAAATTATTTCAGAAACCTCAGAAATCGATCGACATACGCTTAGCTCCCGGAGATTATAACTTAATCTCTGAGAGTATAATTGATTCTACATGCGGTAATTGTGAAGACCCGAATACACCTGTTCATGCAACAGTTGGAATTACAATTTCCGGGAAAAATATCAAAATATCAGGTCCGAACGATAGAACCGCAGTAATCTACACAAATGCCGGATACGGTTTATACATCAAAGATTGCGAAAACTGCGTTTTAGAAAATCTATCGATCACAGGTGGTATTCGGGATACTTCTGCTTTTGCAAGTGATGCTGCAATTGTAGTTAAAAACAGCGATGTAATTATCAGGAACAATAAAATTTTTAATAATCTGGGAGATTCTATTCTTACCGCTGAAAACATTGTGGGAATTATGGGAATATGTGGACGTGAAAATTCTAATATGAATATTTTTCATAACGAGATTTTAAGAAATTCCTGGGATGGCATTGCTCTCTATCGAGATTCTGAAGCAATAATCGAAAAGAACATTATTGATGGTATAGATAAAGCAGGTGGAAGGGTTCCAAAAGGTGGTCGTGGAGTTGGGATTGGAGTAACCTGGAATGCAAAAGCACGAATAAAAAACAACCTGGTAAAGCGTTACTGGAAAGGGATCGGGCTATTTGTCGATGCTGATGCAGAAGTCAAGAATAACATAATCGAGGATATAATAACCTGGGGAATTTCTATCTGGGATGCAGATAAAGGAAAACCCAAAGGTAAAATTTCAAACAATATTATCTACAACCTTGGAGCAATGGGAGCTGCAATTACTTCTTCCGTGGAAGAGGAACCCGGGTACTTCATCGAAAATATTATCGTTAAAACCGCACAGGATTCTGCGTATGATTCACACGACTATTATGGCTTTCAATGTGCATTAGCAGAACATTCAGTGCCAGAAAACTTTGTAATTGAAAATAACCTTTTCTTTAATAATCGCAGGGCTACAGAAGACCTTCCTGACTATGATGTCTCTGAGGAAGAATTCAAGAAAGAATTAAAATTAAGAAAAGAATGGATAAGGAAAATTCCGCTGTTGGAAGAATCGGATTTTTATAAGGATTTTATAAAAATAAAAAATTCTTCTCCTTTCCCTTAGGATAGAAGATTAAGCGTTCTGCAAAATAAAAAATTTATGTCTTTCTGAGGAAAACTTATAAAGGCGAACCTTCGAAGAATCCATCTGAGCCGGACACAGTCTCATTATAAGCGGAGATCCTTCGTAGGAAAAGCAAGCAGAATTCTTCGACAGCCATGCGGCATCGCAAGGCAGGATGACAAAAACCCCAGTTAAATAGCAAAAAAACATTTAACGGGGTAAACACTCTATTTTGCAGAACTCATATAGAAGATTAAGTATTTTTGCCTGATACGTACTTTTTCCAATGTAGGATGAAATACAATGACAAAAGAATGAAAGTTTATTTGTAGAATATCAGAATATTTGATTTTAATATCATTCCGATAATATGAAACTCAATATCTGCTAATGAAAAAATCTATTTGACAG
>DAOVQH010000180.1 GCA_030628755.1 Candidatus Cloacimonadota bacterium
GTTTCTCATATGCTCAATCATTATAGGAACTTCATTATCAGCATAAGTAAATTCATGTCCAATGCCAAAATATTCTTTATAAAGCAAATTTGCTCCAGCTTGCAAGGACAGCTCCATAAGTGGTTTCATCTTTGCTGATGGATATAATCTATCCAAATCTGTATTTATAGCATAAACGGGTCTATTCATTAGATTAGAAATATAAGCTGGTGTATCAGTTACTATTGAACCAACAGAGATATATCCATTTAGAGAATAAAAACAAGCAAAATCATTTGGTTCAACCAAGGCAAAATGAAAAGATGCAGAACCACCATCAGAAAAGCCTGTAACCCATATTCTGTCATCATCAATATTATACTTTGATTTTAGAGTTCGAATCTGCTGTTTTATATTATTTATTCCGCTCAAATCCCACCATGCAGTATCTTTATTTCCCAGTGGGAATAGCATTAACCAATTATTCTTCTCAGCAAATTGCACAAATGTATTATCTTGAATGTGTTCCATATAGTCTTCAATAAATTCTTGTCTACCTACACCACCATGAAGATACACAATTAATGGAGTTTTACTTTTACATTGATAATCTGAAGGAATATATACAATATATGGAGCATGTAAAGTATCGTTGATTTGATTATAGCATTGAATAAATACACATGTGCTATCTAGTTGTGGATACTCATTCCAATTTGAAAGAATTGTAAAGAGTGAATCGTTTGATATCGTGGGTTCATTTTTAAGTGCAATAATTCTTTTGGTAAAGTCATTTTCTTCTGAGAATAACATCCCGAAACATAAAACCAGGATCATACAAAAAAATATTTTTTGCTTTTTCACGAAACCTTCCAATCAATATTTACTACAAAAATGAAAAAATGCGTATGTTTTGTCAAATTATCCGAATTATTCTTAATATGTTAGTTAAACTTTAAGATGGTAGAATAGAAATTATTCATCCAAAGAGCTACGAACTCCCAGAATACCTTTATTAAGAGAATGAGTATAAATCACCCAATGATATTATCTCCTGCAATATAATTAAATATTGAAAAATTAATTATCTATACAAGTTTTTCGAAAAATTTGACAGTCTTTTTTAAATTTTTTGCTTTGACTGTTACTTATTAAGCTCTTGCGAAAGTTAATATTTTTGATAAGTATTTATTTTTTAGTGTGTTAACTTCAAAAAATAGTTAGTTATATATATTGTTCGGGAGATCTCTTATTATGAAAGAACATCGGGTTGTTATCACTGGATTGGGTGCTGTAACACCAATTGGTGTGGGTGTTAAAAATTTCTGGGAAGGATTAAAAGCCGGGCGAAGCGGAATCTCACAAGTTACCCATTTTGATGTAACGGATTTTCGTTCTAAACTCGCAGCAGAGGTGAAAGATTTTCAGGCTGAGAAATGGATCGATGAGAAATCAGTAAAGCGTATGGATCGTTTCACTCACTTTGGAATCGCCGCATCTGCTATGGCAATCGAAGATGCTGGATTGGAATCATTCTCATTTGACAGAACCAGGGCAGGTGTCATCATCGGCTCTGGTATTGGCGGTTCACAGACGATCGAAGAGGGATATTCCAGACTTCATGAAAAGGGACCCAAAAGTTTAAATCCGTTTTTTGTGTCCAAACTGCTTGTAAATATGGCAGCATGCATGGTCTCCATTAAATATGGTTTGAAAGGCCACCTCTCTGCTCCCTCTGTTGCCTGTTCTACAGGTTCGAACGCCATTGGCGATGCTTTTCGAATTCTTCAGAGAGGAGATGCAATTATCATGCTTGCAGGAAGTTCTGAAGCTTGTATAACTCCTCTATCCTATGGATGCTTTTGTGCCACACGATCCATGTCACAAAATAGTTGTGCAGAAAATGCCAGCAGACCCTTTGATAAAAACCGTGATGGTTTTGTAATGGGAGAAGGGGCTGGAATTGTTGTTTTGGAAAGCCTGAAGCATGCTATAAAACGAGGAGCAAGAATCTATGCTGAAATTGTTGGATACGGCAACACGGCCGATGCATACCACTTTACTGCACCAGAACCCCATAGCGATGGAATGATCCGAGTCATGCAAGCAGCTCTCAAGGACGCTTTTATTGACCCGAAAGAAATAGGATATATCAATGCTCATGGTACATCCACTGTTTTAAATGATAAATGTGAGAGTGCAGCCATTAAAAAAGTGTTTGGCGGACATACGAAAGTCTTAAAGGTCAGTTCAATTAAATCGATGATTGGTCATCTGATGGCAGCCTCAGGTGCTGTGGAATTCGTGTCAACTGTAATGAGTGTGTCTACTGGTAAACTCCCTCCGACCATCAATTATAAAGAACCTGATCCCGACTGTCCTCTCGATTATGTTACCAATGGTGTTGAATCGGTTGATTTAAATGCAGCAATGAGTAATTCTTTTGGTTTTGGCGGAGGAAATGCCTGTCTGATTATCAAAAAATACATAGATATTAATGGAAATTCCTAAACTTCAAATTGGAAGTCTTACTGCAGATATACCTATCATCCAGGGTGGCATGGGTGTAAGGGTTTCACTATCCGCACTGGCATCGGCAGTGGCAAATGAAGGAGGAATTGGCACAATCTCCAGCATTGGTCTCGGGGATATCGAAGCTTCAAAGAAGGAGTATGAAAGAATATCCCGGGAAGCACTAATGACCGAGATCCACAAGGCAAAGAGCAAGACAGATGGCCACCTCGCAATAAACTTCATGGGGGTGCTCAGCAATGTAAACGATCTGATCCAAACCTCAATAGAAGAAGGAATCAAAATGATCGTTTTTGGTGCCGGACTGCCAACGAAACTGCCTGCTTTAGTCCACGATCCAAGTGTAAACCTTGTGCCTATCGTCAGTTCTGCCAGAGTTGCAGAATTGATCCTACGAGTCTGGAACAAACGGTATGAAAGAACTGCAGATGGACTGATCCTGGAAGGTCCTCTTGCCGGAGGACATCTCGGTTTTTCCGAAGAACAACTGGAACATCCAGAGGAATATTCCCTCGAAAAACTTCTGCCTGAAGTCCTGGAAGTCATTAAAACCTATGAAGATAAATATGGGAGGAAAATACCTGTCATCACTGGAGGGGGTATTTATGACGGAAAAGACATCGCCCGGATGCTTTCCCTGGGTGCCTCGGGTGTTCAAATGGGAACCCGTTTTGTCTGTACCAAAGAGTGCGATGTGTCTAATGAATTCAAGCAAGCCTATTTGGATGCAAAAGAAGAGGATATCGTTATTATTAAAAGTCCTGTGGGTATGCCTGCCAGAGCTATTCAAAATCGTTTTCTAAATGATCTGGAAGTTAAGGGAAAGCTGAAGATAAAATGTCCATATAGATGTCTCACAGTCTGTAAGGTCGATAAAGCGAGATATTGCATTGCCCTGGCTCTAATAAATTCCTATTTGGGTGATGTGGACCACGGTCTCATTTTCTGCGGGCAGAATGCGTATCGTATTGATAAAATCATTACTGTTAAAGAACTTATCCAAGAACTTCTCTCTGAACTCAAAGAAGCATAAGCAAATTTTTTCATGTAAAATCCCTCGTTGCATAGTTAGTAGATAAAATCAATGACTGCGTAGAACTAACAGAGAATAATGAGGACTGACAAAAACAATATTGTTTATGTTGTCATAAAAGGGGATATTTTTTACAATTCTGACAGAAAAACAGACAATATTTTAGTTGCTAACATACTTTAAAAGGAGTTTGATTTTTTATAAATAAATTAGTACTTCGAAAAAGTCTAATTTTGAATCTTTTAATAGTTAAATAAATGAAATATAAATAAGCATCTATTAATTAATAAAATACACATAACTGGGGTATTAATCCAAACCGAAACAACGGTCAATTTTTGGGAGTTTAGTAGGATTTGGTTCAGGTTTATTTACATTTATCGAGTGTAATCTCTTCTTTTCCAGTTGGGTTATAAACCAGACCGTTAGACATTACCAAGTCAAGATAAAACTTGACTAAAATTTTATTGATATTAAAAAATTATAATATAAAAGTTTTATCTTTGGGAGGAAAAATGCAAAAATTATATATATGCCTTATATTAATCGGAATTCTTATTCTTGGTTGTTCAAATAAAACAACATCACCTGGTAATGGAAACAATAACGATTATTCAAAAGTTGATTCATTAGCATATTCTGTTGATGAAGAACTGACTTCAGCAAACCTAAAATTTGCTCTTAAAGTTTTTAATAAAATTGAAGAGCAAAATAGTGATGAAAATATTTTTATATCCCCATTAAGTTTATCTATTGCTCTTGCAATGACTTATAATGGTGCTTTAGAAGAAACTTATGAAGCTATGTCAACCACTCTGGAATTTCAAAATATGAGTTTGGATAAAGTAAATGAAGAATTCCTAAAACTAATTAAAAGTCTTCAAGCTTGTGACTCAAATGTGGAGTTAAGCATTGCAAATTCAATATGGATAAGAGATGGTTTTCCTGTTAAACCTGGTTTTATAGAAAGAAATGAAAATTTTTATTTGTCCCAAGTTTCTAATCTTGATTTTAATTTACCCAATGCTCCAGATATTATAAATAATTGGGTTGAAGAAAATACTAATGGCAAGATTACCGACTTAATTCAACAAATTAGTCCCTTAGAAGTGATGTTTTTAATAAATGCATTGTATTTTAAAGGACAATGGAAATTTCAATTTGATGAAGCTGATACGGAAGAAGATATTTTTCATCTTTCTGATGGAACTACAAAAATTGTTTTAATGATGAAAAGTTCAGGTAAAGATTATAAATATTATTTTGATGATAATTTTAGTGCTGTGAGAATGCCTTATGGACGAGATAAGATATCAATGTATGTTTTTCTTCCTAAGGGGGAATATAATTTAGATGATTTCATAGCAAGCATAGATGCTGAAAATTGGAATAATTGGATGAATTCTTTTGATAGTTTATCAAATATCTTTGAATATGAAGAAGATTATGAATGTTTTGAATTTAACCTTCCAAAATTTAAGCTGGAATATGAAAAAGAACTTAATGATGCTTTAAAAGCATTAGGAATGGAGATAGCTTTTACTGATTATGCTAATTTTGGAGAAATATCTGAAGGTCCACTTTGGATAAATTATGTTAAACAAAAAGCGTTTATAGAAATCAATGAACAAGGAAGTGAAGCTGCTGCTGCAACAGTTGTTAGTATGTCATATGGTAGTCCACCAGATTTTATAGTAAATCGTCCATTCTTTTTTGTAATTAGAGATGATAGGTCAGGGACTATTTTATTTATGGGAAAGATTCTTGATCCAAGTTATGAATAACAAATATTTTTTCAAAGATAATCAGATAGAAAGACTAAATTCTTCTAAGTAAAAATGAATGGTAGTAAGAATAACCTTACTTTTTATAGTTTTTTTATTAAATTTTCCGCCATAGGCGGATCCACCTTTGGCGGATAATTTGTCATTTTTAATTTAAAATTTTATGGGGCTATTCTTCTGCCCATTGCATCCATTCTTCCGGGTGAATTATCATAAATCTCTACAACATAATAGATAACTGCAATATAATCTCTTGGAAATTTCCCGTGAAAATAGCTATGAATATCATTAATATATCGCACAACATTTTTTTCA
>DAOVQH010000271.1 GCA_030628755.1 Candidatus Cloacimonadota bacterium
AAGAAAATCCTGCAATAAAACCTAATATGAATACCCTTTTCAAATAATTCTCCTTATGCCAAAGTTTTGTTGAAATCTATCTTGTAAAGTTTTTTGATTAGCTTTTAATCCCATTTCCATCTTCTATGCACCCATAACAATCTGACTTATTCCAACTTTGCCATATTAAATCGAAAAAATAAGTTTGTTCTTAAATGTTAGTGCATTTTCGTGTTTATCCTGTTAGATAATTTATTTTTTGTGAAGATTTAATTAACTATAAAAATATCTAACGGGGTGAATTCGCTTGCCTTGCTGTAGTTTTACGAAGGCAGGTGGCTTCAATTCTTTTTGCTTTTTTATAACCTCGCCACCTTCTATGAACCCAGAACCATTGGGAAGGATATTTTAAAATATATTTCTCTATTTGTTTGGATACTTTCTCAGTAAGCTCCCTGATGTCATTCAGATTATTCTTGTAACCTTCAGGAGAAATCATTGGTTCGAAGAAAAATTTATGCGTTCCATCCGGTAATCTGATAGCAATAGCAGGAACAATTGGAGTGCCATTTTTTATAGCTATTTTTGCCATTCCCACAAACGTTGAAGCTGGATGTCCCAGAAAATCAATTAATACCCCATCTTTTCTTGCGTTTTGATCTATCATGATAGTAACTATATATTTTTCTTTAAGTAGCTTTAAAATTTTTCGTAATGCCTTCTTTTTCTCGATCATTATCAAACCATCTTTTTTGCGCAGGTTATTGGTAAAATCATCGAAATATCGATTACGGAGTTTTTTATATATTACCGAAAGTTTGTACTTAGTATTAACGAACCGTCCTGCAAGCTCCCAGTTACCTGTATGACACGAGGCTAGGATGACACCTTTACCAATTTGTATCGCTTGCTCCAAATGTTCCCATCCATCCAATTCAACATTTTTATATAATTTTTCGTAATTAGCAAAATAGACTTCAGCACTTGTTATTCCCATTTCCCGATACATTGCTCTAAGAATTTTTCCAATTTCTTTCGGGCTTTCTTCAGGGAAGACTCTCTTTAAATTATCTTTGGCTATCTTGCGTCGGATGCCTAGTATCATTCCACCAAAAAGCATAAATTGAATAGCTAGGAATTTGATAACACAGAATGGAAGCCAATTTACAATATAGTAAAAAGCTATAAATAATATAAATTCTATTCTGCTCTGTAACGGCTTTCTCATGCCAACTCCCATAAATTATGGTCCCAATATTAAAAAAACTCAAAACAAGGCAATATAAAAAATAATTAGTCGTTTGCTTTCTTTTTCTTGACTTCAATATTTTTTTTCAAATCCTGTAACCAGAATATAGATAATGGGAGTATGAATTGAATATACTTGCACTCTGCACAACGTCAACTTCTGGCAGTATAGCTATCTGCAGAGACGATACGATCTCATTTGTCAGCTATCTTAATATAAATATCACGCACTCAGAAAGATTAATGCCGCAAATCGATTTTGGACTGAAACAAAGCAAAATTGGAATTGAAGATTTACACTTGGTTTGTCTGGCAAATGGACCGGGTTCGTTTACAGGTATTCGAATTGGACTGGCAACTGCTAAAGGTTTCTGCATGGCTAAAAAAATTCCACTTCTCCCTGTTAATACTCTTGAGCTACTTGCATTCAATCTTTATGGAAACAAATTTCCAATTCTTCCTTTTATCGATGCAAAAATGGACGAAGTTTATGCTGCTTTGTATTCACGGGATCTGGATGAAATAATTACACCACAAAATACGAAACCTGTGGAATTCCTTAAAAAAATCAAAGGACCGGTGATAATTATTGGTGATGGTATAGGAAAATATGAAAATATTATCAAGGATAGTGGAATTGAATACAAACTCGCTCTTCCTCACCAGAATATACCGATGGCTTCTACACTTATAAGCATTGCATTAAAAAAAGAAATCCCAGAATATGATTTTGATTTTATAGCCAATCTTGAACCTTATTATTTAAGAAAATCACAAGCTGAAATAGCAAAAGAAAATAGATAGGAGTATGAATGAACGGAAGACCAAGCTGGCACCAGTATTTTATGGAAATGGCTTTCCTTGTTTCCAAGCGTTCCACCTGTTTAAGAAGAAAGGTCGGAGCTATTATTGTTTTAGATAACCAGATAATATCAACCGGTTACAATGGGGCTCCTAAACACGTAAGACACTGTTACGAAACAGGGTGTCTACGAGAACAAATGAAGGTTCCTTCAGGTGAAAGACACGAACTCTGCCGGGGAGTCCATGCAGAGCAGAACACAATCATCCAGGCAGCGATCAATGGTTCATCGATAAGAGGAGGTTCTTTATACTGTACAAACCAGCCTTGCATTATCTGTGCAAAATTACTTATAAATGCAGAAATTTCAACCATCTACATCGCTGAATCATACGCAGATAAATTAGCTTATGACATTCTCTCTGAAGCTGAAATAAGCGTTAATTTAGTCGATATTAAAACAGGAGCTTTAAAGAAAATAATATAAAAACTTGTTATTTTTAAATATTATACTTTCGCTTTCTGTAACTAAAATGAAATAATTCTCATGATTTATGATCTTTATGATATAGGTCTTTTTACAACAATCAATTTCTTTCTTGATTGTTCTTTTGTTATCAATAACATACAATACAACATTATATTTTATTTTTTAATCAAAATCAAAGTCCAGTTTTGTTTCATCCTTTTTTGGTTCGGAAAATGATATACTATCTCCCTCAGAAAGACCCTCTATAATTTCAACTTCCTGGAAATTATTTATACCTGTTTTAATTTGAATATCTTCAGCTATCGTATCATTCGCAACTTTATATATAATATCCTGTCCTTCTTCATCGGAAAAAACACACCTGATGGGAATAACTACAATATCTGTTCTTTCTTCTCCGATAATAGTGATATTAGCAGTCATACCGGGTTTCAGTTTTTCATCAACTTCTGCAATCTCGATCTCAACCGGAAAAACTTTCACATTATTATAGTTAATTGCCATTGCAGCAATCTTTGTAATCTTACCTTTATATTTTTCATAAGGGTATGCATCGACCTGGATATCAACGTGCATTCCTTTTTTAATCTTGGATATATCAACTTCGTTTATTCTCGATCTCACGACCATTCGTTCCAGATCCGCAAGTTTCACAATAACAGTTCCAGCTGTATATGAACCGGTATTGGAAACCACCATTTCCCCTTCTTCCACCGATTTCTGGATTACTGTTCCGGATGCAGTTGATAAGATTTTCGAAACATTCTCTTCTGTTTCAATTTCCTTTATTAGTTCATACTGTTGAAGTGCTGAATTAAAGTTTATTTGTGCTTCCTTAAATGAATCTTTATAATCATCCAACTCATTTTCGGAAATAAAATTTTCATGATAAAGTTTGGTCTTATCTTTCAGGTTTCGTTCTGCATTTTTAAGTCTTATCTCTGCCAGCTCAAGATTACTTTTCACTCTGGAAATAATCTCTGCCTGGGTATAATCAGGTTCTATCTCTGCAATGATTTCATCTTTTTTAACAAAGTCACCTTCTTCTACATAAAATTTAACTATCTTGCCACTGATCCTCGATTTTACTTCGATTTCCTTAATTGGCTGGATTTCACCGGTTTCTTCCAACTTAACAGTTATAGTACCTTTTTCAACAACAT
The DNA here is from genome assembly GCA_030628755.1 of Candidatus Cloacimonadota bacterium. Classification (GTDB taxonomy): domain Bacteria; phylum Cloacimonadota; class Cloacimonadia; order Cloacimonadales; family TCS61; genus JACNIV01. Next base: position 3,683 of record DAOVQH010000271.1, read on the forward strand.
GGAATTTAACTTTTTCTGCAGATCTTGA
>DAOVQH010000001.1 GCA_030628755.1 Candidatus Cloacimonadota bacterium
GCAGCCGGGAATCTCTCAAAAATATTTGAATCAAAAGTAAAAACAGACGAAACAGTTGTTCAACGATATATGGAACTTACAAAGGGTGATGAATTTACTTATGAAGACCAGACAGATGTTACAAAAAGAGTAAATATCCAATCAGAGCAAACTCTTTTCAATATCCAATTTGCAGAAAGCTATACGAACGAAATGGGGAGAGTTTTTGTATTGGCTTATCTGAACAGGATGAAAACAGCAGAGATATATGGAGAAAAAATTAACAAGAATACAGAGAGTGTAACTTATTTTACAAAATTGTGCGATGGTTCTGATGACCCGATGATGAAATATGCAGCAATGAGTGCAGCATCAGCGGTTGGTATGAGCAATGAAGTTCTTCTTGAACAGCTTGGAATAATCTTTCCTACATCAAAAGAAATGCTGGAAATTAACTATAATTACAATGATCTGATGAAGAAAACCGCAGAATTCGCAAAACAGATAAGTTTCAAGATCGATATCAAAAATGATACGGAGAATAAAATCAGCATACTTGTGGAAGAACTTCTTACTGATCTGGGTTTTGTACTGTCAGATGAAAACCTGTTAAATGTAGAGGGAGAGGTTTTTTTTGAAGAGACTGAACTTCAACGAGAAAGTGAGTTTGTTCGTTATGAATTGAAATTGAAGGTAATTGATTCTGAAAATACAACGATAGTTACTTTATCTGAAAAAGGAAGGGAAGGGCATGTTTCAAAATCTGAAGCACAAGCTCGGGCAGTTCGAACAATTGAAAAGAAGATCAAAAAGACCTTTAAGAAAAAGCTGATAGCATACTTTGATGGGTTGGTGGCAAAAGAATAGCACACGGATGACACGGATTTAACGGATTAGCACAGATAAGAAATATAGCTTTTTGTCTTTGTGGTGAATTAAATGAAAATCATATTAAATCATAAAAAATCAGTGTGAATCAGCGTCAAAAAAGGAGAACAGATGAAATCCTTTCGCAAAGAACTCTGGTTCAATACTCCAAACAGAAGACAGCTTATTAATATCACTCCTCAGGTAGAGGAATGTCTTGTTGAAAGTGGGGTAAAGGAAGGTATTTGCCTTGTTAATGCCATGCACATCACAGCAAGTGTGTTTATAAATGATGATGAAATAGGTCTCCACAATGATTTTGAAAAATGGCTGGAGAAACTGGCACCGGAAAAACCATATTCACAATACCAGCACAATAGGTTTGAAGACAATGCTGATGCTCATCTAAAAAGAACAATTATGGGCAGGGAAGTAGTTGTGGCTATCACGAATGGCAGGTTGGACTTCGGACCCTGGGAACAGATATTTTATGGTGAATTTGATGGAAAACGTAAAAAACGAGTTCTAATAAAGATTATTGGAGAATAAAACAGGAGAACTTCCAGAATAACCCGGGAAAAGATAAGACTATCTGGGGTGATTCGCGGGAAAAAAAGGAAGAAAGAATTTAAGAATAAATTATAATAAATCAAAATTTATCTTTTATGTTTCTTTTTCCATAAACGGCGTTGTTGTCTATTTAGACCAGAATGTTTCAAATTATAATCATTAACAAGAGGATTAAAATCAATTTCAGCTAAAGAAGGAAGACAAAAAGATAAAGTTGTTTTATTGTTCTTATTTGTTATTGCAAAATCACCGAGTCCAATAATATCCATGCCAATGAGCATTTTAAAATCACTTGAAAGTGCGCTACATTCAGTTACTTTAAGAGCTTTAACGACTACTTTATTTGGTAAATAAATATCTAATAAATATGTATCCTCAATTGATGTGGAATTTACTCCCTTAACAGTAACTTTTCCAACAGGCTTTAATTTTAAATTTGTAGCTAAAGCTTTTGTTATTGTTGTATTTGTTGCTCCAGTATCCCAAATAGCTTTAATTTTATGTATGGTCTCTTTTTGATTACTATGTATAGTTGGTAGAGAAATACCAAGATCAGTGAAAATAACATTAATTTTATTACTATATCTTGTTGTAAAAGAATGTAATTGTTTAGGTTCTGTCATCAGCTAAAAACTGCTCGTGAATGAAACATTTGGGGCTGAACTTTTTTTTCAGGAATACAATATTGAATTAAAAAAGATCCAAGTTCATATAATTTAATACTATTCGTATAGGCATCAATTTCTGTATCATATGAACCAACAACTTCTTCACCAACAATAACGATGTATTTTCCTTTATATTTTTTCAGTAAAGCACTAAGATTTTTAATATAAAAATCATATTCTCTCTCTAACATATTTACCCCCAATTACAATTTATAATTTAAATATTTCTTTTTATGCGTCAATACTTTTTTATTATACTTTTGAAATTAGTTACCTTTTAATGAATTGCAATTTAATTAAAATAAAATCATAATAGAATAAAGAAGTCGTCCCGATAATCTAATATGACAGTACGATCTCATGTTTTATGACAAACTGCTTACCCACTTTCATATCATTATTTTCATGTCGATTAATATCATCGACTCATTTTTTATTGGTACTCTGAAAAGATAATTATAATCATTGTAAGAACCTCCGAAGGCTATACCGACTCTTCCAAGTATATTTTCGAAAGACAACTTCCAGGAATACCCGAGTAATGCTTCATCAAAAATACATTTCGAGTATGATGAACCCAATTTAAAGAAATGTAAAAATCTTTTTTATCGTAAACAGGTTTACCTGTGTACTTATCTTTAAAGACAAACAATGTCATATCCATTTGAGCATAACTCAGATCGTTCCATTTGTCTTTCTTATAAATATCCCAGAACAGATCGAACTTGAATGGTAAAAAGCTTATTAACTTGTCATTTTTATATTGGAAACCGGTCTGAACGGTTTTTTAATGTTTATAATAATTTAGACCAAGTTCAAATTCTCCGTATCGCTTATTTTTAAGTTCTTTATTTATTTCAAACAGATTAATTGAACTTTCCTTAAATTCATAAAGTGTTCTTACTTCATATCCGTATGCAGTTCCATTCAAAAAAAGTTCTGTCTGTTCTTCGTATGTTCTCCATTCCTCTATAGGTGGTTCATCAAAATAAGGAATGCTGAAAACTTGATTACCCAGACTATCTAATGTAATATAAGGTGTTTGTTGGATCAATGCTCCAATGGTGACATCGATATCTTTATTGAATTCCAGATGAACAGCAATTATATATTTTCTGCTTTTCCAACCATATAAATCACCATAGAGACTATCTACAGAGGTGAGTTCCAGATGAATATTTTCATCAATCTGAAGGTCAATTCCATTTACAAATGCCAAGAAGCCAAACGATAAAGAATCTCTGGGTTGCCATTTCCAATATAATGCCATATCCATTTGTATGGGACCAACTGTAATATCACCCAGGGTTGTGGGAATAATATAATTGTCCCAGAATGTTTGAACAGACCTGGCATCGAACAGGAACTTCGGTTCGTAATTATCTATTAAAGTGTTGTAATACTGATATGTATCCATGATATTTATAGAAGTTTTTGCCATCCATTCAAAACTATCAGGTGTAATCTGGCCTTTTTGTGCAAAAGATTGATTAATAGAAATTAAGATTATTAAAATAATGAATATGGATTTCATTTATACCTCATATAAGGACAATTCCACTTTTTTCTCCTGTCATTCCCAACTCGATTGGGAATCTATTTTCTTTATGTTCATGGATTCCCGCTTTCGCGGGAATGACATTATTCTGCTCATCACGAAAGTCTCTTTCGTAATGCAATTCAAACCCCCTTTAACCTTGCTACGCCAAAGTGGCTACTCGATTCGTTGATTCATAAGGTTGCTAAAAACTGAACTCAACGATAACATAGTTTACAAGTTTAAGTTCCCTCTCCCGTTTATGGGAGAGGGTTCTGCCTTCGCCAAGGCTATGGCAAGACAAGCAGAGTGATGGTTACTTTATCAAAATCATCTTCTTAACTTTTTCGTAATTACCCGCTTTCAATTTATAGAAATAGATTCCTGAACTGACTCGATTTCCATTGGAATCTCTACCATCCCAAATAGCATAGTGCTCTCCTGCTGAAAGCTGACCGGCTGAACTGCTGACAAGCTGTTTCACCTTCTGTCCCTTAATATTGTATATTTTAAGCTCTACATCACTGCTTTCTGGTATATAATAACTAATCACTGTTTTAGGACTGCGTCCGGCACCTGACGGATTGAATGGGTTTGGATAGTTCTGGTAAAGTCTTGCTCTGGCAATTTCTGCTGATGGGAGTAATGGTTCTTCAACATTGGTGACTGTATGACAACATGTGAAGATAACTTCCCTGGTTTCTCCTATCACAAGGTCAGGGTCTCCATTATTCCAGATATTAAGTAGAACGAAGTTATCTGTAACTACTGCATTATGAGCATTTGTAGAGATGATTTCAGGGTCAACAATATCAAATGCCGGCAATCCGAAAGCCGGGTTTCCTCCATAATTCCAGGGATGACCATCTTCCAGAATTGTTATTTTGAATAATACAGTATCGCGATCTGCTGGACCGGGAGTTACTATAAATTCTTCGCTGTAAAAAGGATCCCTGACAGGGAGTAATCTTGCTTCGCCAGCAGGATCACCATAGAATGCAAACTCGTCTCGTTCATAGGAAATATTTCCCTGGTCAACACCCGGTGTATTATTGATCTGGTCAAAGAGCAATGACTGGTTACTCAGAAAGGTAGCTTCTGCATAAGTAAATTTATCCTGCTCATGCCATAGGTATTCGTGTACACCTTTTCCATTATAACAATACCCGATAGTTACCAGATAACCTGTGTATTGATAAGCTCCGGCAGTATGAAACCAGGCAGGTACCATTGAACCCATGTTCTGGATTTTTCCTATGAGACAGGTGTAGGGATTAAATACGATCTTGGGATTGATGGAATTCACATCTATATTTGGTCCGGAAAAAGGATCACCATATAATTGACCTGCAGATGATCTGAAGAATCCTTCCTGTCCAGAAGATGGATAATGGCGCTGCCACTCATTATGGTTTCCATGTCCGGCAGTCATGAATAGATCGATTTCATTTGTATTAAGAAGTGCAACGAGCGTATCCACACAGTCAGTGGGTCCAAAAAGTGTATCAATTATTCCATTTTCATATTTGACAACCATGTGATTATATAAGTGACAGGCAAAGTAATAACCTTGTTGTGCATAATTCAAAAGACTGCCGCAATCATTGAGTATAATATTTGAGATTGTCATACTGACAGGTCCAGAAGCTACATTAAAAGCATCCTGTGCATCATATCCGGTTATAACTCCCCAGATTGCATCACCGTATGGATCTTCATCTAAAGCTCTCATCAGCTGGTGTGCAGTATTTATAAAAGTTTTGGATGCATCCAGAGGTTTAGCCACGAAACCAACGTGAGTTGGATGATATTCTCCTAATTCTGTTTGAACGTCCCATACATTTGTTTCATAGGTGAATACTGTTCCGCTATATTTCATCAGTAATGTATCTACAACAGGTGTCCAGTCAGGGTCCTGATATGTGGAATTCTTTACTACCACAGCATAGGTGACAGGTGGTGGTTCTTGATAATAAATCGTAAAATTGGCGTCTGAAATGTCTTCTGTACAATTATCACATCCATCGAATACTATCACTTTTATCAGGCATTCTTCAGATGGTGTGTTGGGAACTTGCCAGGAAAAGCTTTGTGGGTTTCCAGTATGCGTGGCAATCAAAGTCCAATCTGCACCATCATTGATAGAATAAAAGACACTGTCTCCAACAACACCAACATTATCGTCTGCAATCCATGTTATAGTTTGCCATTCAAATGTTGCCCAATTTTCTCCACCGTTTGGTGAGGTTACGGTAACTGAAGGTGGGGTTGTATCTTCCACAATAGAAAAACACCCATCTGATTCATCTGAAGCAGAATTATTGCCCCAATCAAATACAACAACTTTTACCTTACATTCATCTGAAGGTGTATTGGGAATTGTCCATGAATAAGTTTGTGGGTCACCTGTCTGAAAGATTATGGGTATCCATGATGTTCCGTTATCGATGGAATAATACAGGCTATCTGCAACAACACCAACATTATCACTATCTGCCCAGCAGATTTCTTGAATCTCACCTACATACCAGTTCTCTCCTCCATTAGGAATTAAAAGCTCAACTATTGGTGGTATGATATCATCTTCTGTAAATAATAGAATATCATCAGCTCTCATCAATCCATAAAATGGACCTCCACTGTTTCCCCTACTATTTGCACCAAATTCTATGCCAGTAACCTGACCGGTAGAAAAGCCGACAATGTCATCTAATATGTTTCTCTGCAAATTGTTCCAGGCTGCCTGAGTTCCTCCTGTACAATCAATATATTTGATCAAATCTGTAGATTGTGGAATTGTATAATTGTATGTATCAAGCCAGTACTCCACTTGCCTGCCATCAGATAAATGTAAAACTATTTTCTCAAAAGTATAATCAAGATTACCGCTTCTATCGAAATAGTAATAAAGATCCAGGAAAATAGCAGGAAAATCAATGGTATGGTAAAGACCTGTCCAGCCTCCCCAACCACCAAATTCCTGGTGATGTTTTGCCTGAGCAGAGTAAACGGAATTATAACCTTCCTCAAAAGACCAGGTACTGGGTGGTGTTTGCAGAGTACCGGTTTGTACCCAATCACCCCATTGACCTGATTCCCAATCTTCAAAAAACGTTTGTGCCAGCAAGACCAATGGTAAACAAATAAGCACAAATAAGCTCAAAATAACTCTCATTCTAACTTTCATTTTTCCTCCTTGTCACGACGTATCAGGCAGCTGCCGGAGAAGCCGGACTGTTTTATTTTATTAATATTTTCCTTCATATTTTTAACGAAGAAGGATCATTTTCTTAATCGCTTTTGTTTTATTGTTAACTACTAATTTATATAAGTAAATCCCTGAGCCAACGGGTTGGTTATTTTCATCGGTGCCGTTCCAGATAACCTCTCTTGTTCCTAAACCCCTGTTTGGGAACAAATCAAAAGTTCTTACCTTCTGACCTTTGATATTGTAAATTTCAAGATTCACAAACGGGAATCCGTCTGAGCCAGACACAGCGCTTTGTGTTACAGAAAAATAAATCGTTGTTGTCAGTTTGAATGGATTAGGATAATTAATTACATAATTAATATTATCTTGAATTGAATTTTCCATTGCTGAAGAAGTATCAAGAATCTTGAAATCGGAAACTACAGGTAAGTGGTCAGAAGCATTGGTAACATCATCGGGGAATAGCCCATATGCTGCTAATGTATCTGCTTCCATTTCAGGAGTAAATAAAACAAAGCTGTTCTCAGAATAGAGCACATAATCGCTGTAGATCATGAAATCCAAACGTCCAGGAGAATACGAGCTGGATTCGGAAAACCAGGTATAATACATCAGTAATTCCGTCTGACGTGGCGTTAGATCCCAAAAATCACTTCCATCCCAGTCCGGGGAAAAACTGGGTCCAAATTGCGGGTTAACGATTTCTCCGGTAATCAGTGTTTCCAGTTGTTGAGCATATCCCACCAGATTCAAATCACCTGAAATTAAAATAGGTGTATTCTCTACCAGTTCAAGAACTCCTCCGGGTTCTTTAGCTTCTCGAATAAATGCCATCAACTCATCAATTTCCAGTTGGCGTTCGATGTTCTGATTTCCCGAAGATAGATGAGCAACAATGAATAAAAGCTGGCAGTTATCTTGTGAGGATAGATCGATAAGAAAAGCACCACTTCTGTTTATCTCATAGGACTCAAGTATCGGAAAACGACTGACTGCATAAACATCATCATTATATATCAAGGAGCAATACCACTGCTCTTCCGGTCCTGAAGGTAACATTGATTCTACCAATGCTTGAACTTCCTGAGCTGTATAATAATAAATTTCCTGGAAACCGATTATATCAGGATTTATTGCGGAGAGGATTCTATCATAAGTATCATATAAGGAAGGTTCGAATATACTGTTATTTAAAACATTGTAGGTTAAAACTCGAAAATCCGTATCAGGTGCTCGTTGGAGGGAGATCTTTGTAATTGGTGGAAGAGGAGTTTCATCAAAATCATAGGAAATGGTTTCTTCAGAATTTGGCAGCATATCCTGACCGGGACCAGCATCATGGAATACAATTTTAAAAGAACTCTCAGGAAATAAATTATAACCGAATGGAGTAGAAGTTCTATCAATTGCTATTTCAAAAATGTTTGAAGATACAGTGGGAGCAGTAACGATTCCAATATGTTCATGGTAAATCGTATATGAATTAGAGGATATGAAAAATAATCCTTGCCGATCACCAAAATCCCATTTCACATCCGCACCGATTCCATTGATCTGGATGCCTGTATTTTCATTGTTATCAGTATCCAGAAAAAGTGAAATCTGGTTGTCATTTTGAATATTGAGCTCTTCTCCGATTTCGATGTATAAAAACAGGAAACGTTCATCATTGGCAATTTTTAATTCTCCAAAATCAAGAACTCCATATATTTGGTCTCCAATTGTATCGGAATAAAGTGTAGAAAGCGAATCCCAATCAGTGAATTTCCCCTCCAACCAGATTCGTGCTGATTGACCTCTGAGATTTGATTTTTTATTAGAAAATAAAAAAGATTGTCCATCCTGACAAAGATATGATCGTGAAAGAAATATGGTTATAATTGTTACAAAAAGAAACGAAATATAAGTTTTTTTCACAGGTTTCCCTTTTAAAAATAAAAAATAATTTTTAAATTCAATATCAAACTGAATTTTTTAACGTTTACGAATTTCTTAATTTTTAAAGTATTGTCAAATATTTTTTAAAATCAGGTTTATATGAGAATTAGTATTTTTTTAAAGTTAAGAAAAGTTTTTTATTATTCAGAATAAGTCTAGGATCGATGCGTTTACTTTTCCAACCAACACCCCAATGCAGGTGATTTCCAGTTGAACGTCCAGTAGAGCCCACCTCGCCAATTTTATCGCCTTTGAGAACATAATCTCCCTTTTCCACACAAATCCTGCTCATATGAATGTAAATGGAGCTTAAACCAGAACCATGATCCATTAGAACGAATTTTCCATTGTAGAAATAATCACCTATAAGAGCAACTACTCCTGTGCTCATAGCTTTAATTTCTGTTCCTTCTGAAGCAGCGATATCATATCCATTGTGGGGAGAAATAGGAATACCATTAAGTATTCTATTACTACCAAAAACCCCGGTTACCTTTCCATTTTCAATAGGTATAGTAAAATTCTCAAAGTAGATGTTAGAATTTTTGTAGAGCTTTTTCCTTGTTTTTTTAAGAGTATCAGATTCACTTTCGAGCCTGTTTATCAGTTCTTCTTCTGTCGGTTCTTCAAGATACTTTGCTGGAATGCCATCAATTCTTTGAGTATCATATTCCCGTTTGGTTATGAAGAACTTAATAGTTTCCATTTTGCCATTTTGCAAAACAAGAGTGAGGATGTGTCTGAGTTTTTCATCCCTATCGAAACCGATTATGAATTCATGCTCTGAGATTGGAATTTCTTCATAATTTAGAAAGACTTTTTCTATATTCTCATGGATATTTCCTATTAGAATTCCACCTTGAATTGCGTTTCCGTGCAGAGTTAGAAGTTCATCAGCATAAATTTGAATAGAAATTAACAGCAGACAAAGAATAAACAATCTTTTCATAAATTAGAGTTATAATTTAATTCTTTCAAAAGTTTCGATCTTTATCCAACCACCGAGACCAATGGGAAGTTTTATCAGACACCAATCATTTTCCTGTCTTTCAATTTCGAAGGTCATTCCTTCGTGGATTGTGAATACTCGAGTAAAATCATTGCTGGGTCCGCTGTAACCTATTGCAGAAAGAGCAAGCAGTACGCCCTCATTTTCTATATGATAATCTCTCCATTTCAATAAACTTAAAATCAAGAATATAAACAGGAAAAAGATTAAAATAGTTGTAATAAAGAGAGGAACGGTTTTTTCCCGCTCTCGATAGAAAAGGATTGTAAGACAAATCAATAGGATTATCAAACTAAAAATTATGATTGTAATAACTGCCAGAAGGTTTATTGAAAAGGAATCAAATAGTCTTTTCCAGAACGACCTGATAACATCCTCAGAACCGGAGTCCTGTTTGTCTTTTGTGAAGGTAAGAACGAATTCCAGATTTCTACGAGCAGGTTCATGGTTAGATTTAACTTTGAGCGCTTTTCTAAAATAGAGAATAGATCTTCCAATCTCATTCAATCGGAAATAGCAGTTCCCGATGTTATAAAAGAGGTTGGCATTGATAATTCCTTCATGTTCAATACTTCTGAATTTATTTAACGCATTTTGATAATCTCTTGATTCAAAGTCGTTCAAAGCTTCTTTAAAAATATTATCAACCTGTGAATTTGCAAGTAGTCCTACTGTTAGTAAAAAGAGGAAAAATACTGATACTGATTTTCTCATCGAGCCCTCAGATTTTCATTTTTGAAATATCACTTACAATTTCTTTCAGGAGTTTGTAGTCGTTATCAATGTTTTCTTTGGAAAAACCACCCGGCATAAAACGAGCCTGGTTACATTTCTCAAAAATGTTTTTGATTTTATCCATAGTTTCATCAGGAATTTCCCCTTTTCCAATTTCCGAAAGAAGCTGTTCTGTAGAACTGCCACGAGGGATTTTCAATTTATCTGCAAGGTAACTGCTCAAACCAACCTGAGCAGCCAAGTAGAAGTCTATATCTACTTTTATAACGTGTTCGGAAGCTTGCTTCATATATTTCTTTAAAATCTTATTTGCCTGCTTTTGACGAAGGTAATCTATATTATATGCAAGTTTTCTCTGTTCATTTGAATATACCATAGAAGCTGGTATTAACATCAACAAAATAACCCAGATCAGCCAGTAACCGAATCTATCCAGATAAACGATACTCGTTCTCATTTGTGTATCTGTAATAATAAATCCAATATCAGAGCCTTCCATCTCCACGATAGATTGAGCAGTACTACTGGGAATAAAAGTTACATCTCCTTCCTGGACATTGATATTATATGACCTTGTGTTTTTGGTAATATATTTCTTCTGTGATGTATCGAAATAAGAAAAGCTGATCGATGGTATTATAAATTCTCCTTTTTCCTGAGCAATAACAAGATACTTGATTGTCTTAGTTCCGGAGATTTTATCTTTATTTATTTTGGTTGAAACTTCGGGATCGATAAAACGCAGGTTCTGGATTTCAGGTAGAATTGGAGGGTCAAACTGCTTTAAATTTCCTGAACCTGAGATTTTCAGAGTATAGGTAAAAGAATCTCCAACTTTAATATCTGTCTGGCTTGTGGTACTTGATATCCTGTAACTTCCCACAGCATCGGAAAAATTGATTGGTCTGTTTTCTATTGGAAGTTCTTTAATGTTTATCGCTATTGGTTTGCTTCGTATGGTATATCGTTTGGTTGAGCCAAAATCAAAAAAGCTGTAGGATTGTGTTCTAATATCAACCTGAAGTTCTAATGAGGGAATTTCCAATCTGCCGGTACTCGTTGGGAATAAAGCAGTTGAGCGCATCAGCATCACATTGAACATTCTTCCATCATATTTTTCACGCTGGAAATTTATGTTTTCAGGCAAGAAAATATCTTCCTTCCAGAATCCATTGAAACTCGGTTCTGAACTAAAGGAAAGATTAGCAATATCGTAACGGGAATAAAGTTTATAATTAACGATTATAGGTTCATTTTTATAGACATTTCGTTTATCTACTCTGGCCAGCAGTAACAGGTTATCACTGAGATTTGTCGATTCCTGAGCATCTCTTTCTTTGAACCTGTTTGAAGGTGGAGGAGCAGGTTCTGTGCTACCTTTAATAACTTTGATTCTTATCGGGTCAGTTGTAAAAACCTGTTTTTTATATTTTATGGTGATTGGCGGGATAATAAAGGTTCCGGTTTTTCTGGGTTGCAAAGTATAGGTGTAGCTTTTCGTGATCTCAGCAGTCATTCTACCATTAATTATAGAGTAAGATGAAGAAGAGGAACTGGAAGTTCCAAGGCTTTTAAAATTATCGATATCAGGTAGTTCCGGTGGTTTAACATCGCCTGCTTTTTCCCCTGAAATCTCAATTGTGTATTTTAAATATTCTTGAATGCCAATTTTTGTTTTATCAACATAAGTTTCGATTGAGATATCATCTGAAAAAACAAGTTGGGTTGCGAAAATCAAGATTATAACAAAAAGGTATTTTTTCATTTTGAAAAATATTTTAATTCTATTTCTTTTTCATTATAAATAGATATTTAAAACCCCTTAAATAAAAATTGAATTTTCTGGCCCGATGATGCCAGATTCCTGTGTTTGAAGTATTATATTTGCAGAAATAAATTATGTAAAATCTAACCTGCAAATATCTTCATCAGTTAATCCATATTTTTTTAACATATCAGAATGTTTCAGTAGAACAGCTCTTTCTTGATGATAATTTTCAGGATGATAATCAATTACAGCTTCGCCGAAGCTATCAATCAATATAAGTAATTCATCTTTTTTCATTAAATCTAATTTAATATCTAATTCCCATTCATTAATAGTTTCAATTAATCTTCTTAAAACATCTTCTGCAGAAATGCTCAGAGCAGAATAATCAAAATTTATTCTTTTTTGTTTTAATATATCAATCGCATTCATAATTTACTCCTTTATTGTTCTGTTATCTTTATATCATTTTTTTTTGAAATTATTTTGTCATATCCATCATTTATTTATTCCATTCAATGTGACTATTTATGTTAAACTTTTCATAACCATTTAACATATACTCACAGAATACTTTGAGTTCAGCATCATTATATTTATTTGCAAATTCATATAGTCTAATAAACATTTTCTTTCCGGTTTCAGTTTGTTTCAAGTTTTTCTTTTTAAAATTACATCGGGCACAAAGAACTTGTCCATTTTCAATAGTAGCTTTTCCACCTTTATCTTTTGGTTTAATATGATCGATGTGTAATTCGACTCCTTCTTTTAATCCTCTTCCACATTGAACACATTTATAACCATCTCTTTTTAGTATTATTTTTTTCTGTGCTTCAGTAAAATCTTCCAATTCTCTATTGGATACAAATTCCGGGTCATACATATAAATACCCTTTTTGACTTTTATTAGAAAACCCTTTTGATATAATTGTCTTATACCACGCCAAGTATCTCTTGGTTTTTTCCCATATAATTTTCGATATTGCTTTTCTACCCAATCTACTACTGGTCCGTGAGCTAATTCTTGTTTTGGGTGTTTTTTAAAATATTCAATAATTAAGTCATTAATGGAAATTCTTTTACTTTCATTTAATTCTTTCATTTAAAACTCCAATAAATTTGTTTCTTTTAAAATTCTTTTTTTTGCTAATTCACAATAGTTAATGTCTATATCTACACCAATTCCAATCCTATTATTATTTGCTGCTTCTATTAAAGTTGTTCCACTACCAACGAATGGATCGAATACTATATCTTTTTGGTAACTAAATAATTTTATCGCTCTATAAGGAAGTTCACGAGGAAATGGTGCTGGATGACCAATTTTTGATTTTTTTTCACCGCTGAAAGTCCAAACACCATTTGTCCATTCCATAAACTCTTTTTTAGTCATATCTGAAATTTTAGAACCTCGTGTTTTTTTCCATTGGTCTTTATAAAGTATAAGAATTAATTCAACTGGAGCAATTACATAAGGTGCTGAAGCTTTCATCCAAGAACCCCAAGCTGTTCTTCTTGAAATATTTCCTTCATTCCAAATAATAGTTGAATGATATTTCCAACCAATTTTCTGAGCAATAATTGTTAAATCAGCCCCTACACTTCTTTGTCCTCCTTTATTTTTATCCAAAGGTATATTTAGGATAAACCTTGCTTGCTTTTTGCTCCAATTATAACAATTCTTCATCCATATTTCGGAAAATTCTAAATATTCTTCATAACTCAATTCATCATCATTTGATTTATAGTTAATTCCAACATTGTAAGGAGGTGATGTAACAATCAAATCAATAAATTGTTTGTCAAATAAATCCTTATTTCTTACATCTCCAAGAAAAAGAACGATTTTTTTATCTCTAAAATATTCTTTTCTTTCATCAAATTTAATTTGATCCATTTTTACTCCCCAATAATTTCATTCAAACCATTATTAATTTGATACATTTCTATTTTATCAGCTTTCCCAATTTTCTTACCATTCTGATAACTACATTTATAGTACTTTTTTAGTCAATTAAAAATTGTGGTTTTGTAGAAATTTGAGATTGCTTCCTCCTTCGCTGAAGCTTTGGCGGGACAAGTCGTTTGTAACAGCAAGAAGAAACCTCGCAATGTCATCCTGATTCAACAACTTCTAAACTTCACAAATCTTTGAGATTTGTTAAGTTTCCCCAGTTCAACCAATTCAACGAATTCAACCGATCTACCAATACTTTCCACTTCTGGTTTTGTCAACACTCAATTTCTGTTTCTCTTTCTTCATCTCTTCTTTTTCTTTTTGCAAGAGTGCTTTCAGCATTTTTTCAGCATCTTCTTTTTTCTGGTCTTTCTTTTGTTGTTCTTGTTCTTCATCCTTTTTTTGTTGTTGGTCTTGCTGTTGTTGTTCTTTTTGTTCGTCTTTCTTCTCTTTGTCGTCTTTACTTTGCTGTTTTTGCTGCTGTTGACGATTCATTAATCTTGCAGTGAGTTCATAGTTATACCTGGCATCTTCATTAGACGGGTTTTCAATCAGGGCATTTCGATAGTTGTTAATAGCATTTTTCAGGTCTTTCTGCTGGAATTTTACATTTCCAAGATTCTGATAGGCTTTTGATTTATCTTTGAAATTTTCGTCCCGTAGAGTCATGGAGTAAGCATTTTCAGCTTCTTCTAATTTCCCGTTTTTGTATTGTGCATTCCCCTGGTTAAAATGAAGTTGACTATCTTTCGGATAATTTATTGAATTTTCAGAGAATTTTTTCTCGGATTCTTCGAAATTGTCATTATTGTAGAATTTTATTCCCTTTAAATTCGTAAAAACTTTATCATAGGTTAAAACTTCAGCAAACAAATTGAAACTAATCAATATAAATAAAAATATTAATAAATTTCTCATAATCCTTAAATAAAATATCCTTTTGAAAAATAATTCAATAATCCACGAAACACACAAAAATACACGAAAAAAAATCTTTTACATTCCCAAAGAGGGAACAGTTAAATTTGCTTCGCATTTAACGTCCTAAAGCTTTGGGAACGAGTAGATGCCCAATTCAACCAGTTCAACTGATTCAACCAAATAAAACTTAACAAGTTTTCGAAACTTGTTAAGTTTATACTTTTTATATAACTCTTTTAAATTTAACTTTCTTTTTAAATATAATAAGTGATTCGATTATCAAAAGCAACAAAGCTGCAATTACAAAATATTTGTATTGTTCTTTATAACGAACGAATTCTCTGGAATCGAATTTCTTTTTTTCAATGGCATTTATATTCTTCATAATTTCGAAGATCTCTGACTGTTGAGGTGTAATAGGGAAGAACCTGCCATTACCTATTTTTGCGATGCGGGTCAACGTGTTGATATCAAGTTTCGTAAAAATTATATCTCCTTTATCGTCTTTAGCATAAACCACATTGCCGGTTGCTTCCTTAATTGGTATAGTGCTTCCTTCAGGGGAGCCGATACCCAGGGTATAGATTATTGCATTCTGTTTTGCTGCTTCATTAGCGATTTTAATGGCGTTTTCTTCTAAATCTTCTCCATCACTTACTACAATTATGACTTTATGTTTTTCTTCTTTCTTAAAAAGAGTGACAGCATTTGAAATTGCTCCACCGATATCCGTACCATAAGAGGGGACAGTTTCCGTATCGAGTAAATTTAGAAACAACTTTGCTGCACCGTAATCATTTGTAAGAGGGCATTGTACAAAGCTTTTGCCAGCAAAAGCAATTATGGCAATCCTGTCTCCTTTAAGCTGATCGATAAAAAGCGATATCTGGTCTTTTGCTCTATCGATGCGGCTGGGTTTGATGTCCTGTGCATCCATACTTTTTGAGACATCGATGCAGACAACGATATCAATTCCTTCTTTTCTCACTATTTGAACTTCTTTATTCCAGCGTGGTCTGGCTATGGCAATGATCAAAAAGAATATCGCAAAGATAAAAATCACATTTTTCAGAGACCAGTGAAATGTGGAAAATTCCTGCATGTAATATTCATAGAACTTACTCTCTGCAAACTTTTCAAAGTTCTTTTTCCGCTTGTGATTAGCAATCCCGAGATAAACAAGAAAAATCGGAATTAACAGTAAAAGAAATAATAAATATGGATTTCCCCATTGCATTAAAATCTCCGATCACATTTTTTTTGATAATAACATTTCGTTATGGTCATTCCCGACTTGCCTGCTCTGTTGAATAATGAGGTTCGGGAATCTATTGTTGTTTATGGAATGACATTTTAAATTTTTCATTTTATTCTTCCTTTTAATTTCACAAACCAAGGGTTCTGCAAAATAAAGTGTTTGTCATCCTGAAGAATTCTACTTGCTGTTGCCTTGAAGGATCTCCGCTTATAATGAGACTGTGTCCGGCTCAGACGGATTCTTCGAAGGTTTGCCTTTGTAAGTTTTCCTCAGAAAGACATATATTTTCCTATTTTGCAGAACTCCTTTTCACAAACCTGAGGTTTGTGTTACATCACGGTATTTCCTTCCTTATCACGATTCTAAAAGTAAATTCTAATAAAATTATCACAAAAGCAAAAATTAAATATCTCCAGAAAAGTTCCTGGTAGATAAAGTAATCATTAATCTTCAATTCTGTTTTTTCCAGTTTGTCAATATATTCGATGATAGCTTTTAATTCTTCTGTATTTGTAGCTAATCTTGCTTTTTCTGTTCCTGTCATTTTGGCAATTTTATTCAAAGTTTCCATATCAATATCGATTTTAACCTTTTGATATCGTATTCCAAATTGTGTTTGAAACGGGTAATCAACCAAACCTTTACTACCAACTCCGACTGTGTAGACCTTAACCCCGAATGTGGTTGCAAGCTCTGCTGCGGTAAAAGGATCGATTTCACCAGCATTATTTCGTCCATCTGTTATCAGAATAATTACTTTTGACTTAGCTTCGGAATCTTTAAGACGGGCAACAGCTGTAGCAAGCCCCATCCCAATAGCAGTTCCGCTGGCATCTTCGTTGATTTTCATCTCTTGCATAATTAACATCAGGATGTTATAATCCAGTGTTAAAGGGCATTGAGTATATGCATTCTCGGAAAAAACAATTAGACCAATTCTATCGTTCCGACGGTGATCTATGAAATCGATAGCTACTTTTTTTGCGGCTTCCAGACGGTTTTTTGGTTTGAAGTCTATCGCTTTCATACTACCACTCACATCGATGGCAAGGATAATATCAATACCCTTTCCTGTGATCTGTTGCCTTTTATGCGAAAATCTTGGACGAGCCAGAGCAATAACTAAAAGAACAATCACAAGCGTTCTCAAAACTACAGGAATAAATTTTAAAATGCTGCTTTGCCCTGCGACTTCCTTTAATAAATCTACTCTGCTGTGTATCAGGCGAACTCTCTTTTTTCGCTTGATTATTAACTCAAAAAGAATATATGGAATTAAAATCAGGAAAACCCAAAACCAGTTTGGATAAACAAACTCAAGCATTTTTATCCTCCTTGGTTTCGGTTTCCTTTTCAAAAGATCTGAGATAATTCTCCAGCCACAACAATGATTCTTCGGATTCTTTCGTTTTAGGTATAAATTTCGCAAATTTGACTTTGTCTGTAAATGTTAGGAAATCGAGAATCTGTGTTTTTTCTTTGAAATTTTCAAGCTGGAGGTTTTCTCTAATTTCATTTGTTGTCATTTCAACAGCATTTATTCTGTAATGAAGTTCAATGAAAAGCCTTAAAATAAAGGAGAGTTGATAATAGAAAATCAGGAAGTCACCCTTTTCAAGCAGTTTATCATTCTTAAGTTTTTCCAGAAGTTCCAGTGCAATTTGATGTGGAGGTCGCTTATCTATAATTTCAGGAACTATTGCTTTTTTGGGCTTTTTCTTCAATAATTTTATTAAATATTTAATTATAATAATGATAAGAAGGAGAGCAATTATCGGTAAGAAATAATCCCAGAAACCCAGGTTCAGTTTTAATGGTTTTGCAATATCTTTTATGGTTTCCGAACTATCTGTGAGAACTGATTCAACATGTAAGATGAATTCTGAGGTTCTAAGAAAAGATAAACTATCACCGGTTTTAACAGCAAATTCAAGTTCAGGGAAAGTGAATTCCCCAGTATCGAATGGTTGGAAAGTGTAATCTAATTTAGTGATTTTATGTTCTTTTTCTATTTCCTCGCTGGATTTTATATCTTTTAAAATGAAAATATCAAGAGTATCGATTTCAGGTGCGAAAATGCTGTCTGCAGGATTTGTTGTGATATCGATAAGAACATGGAAAGGTGTGCCGAGATAAAGTTTTTCAGGCTTTTCTAATTTGTGCACGATTTGCTGAGCAAACCCCATAATTGGAAGTGATAGTAAAAGTATAATTAACAATACAACTTTATTTCTATTCATTTTTTAATTTTCATTGTTTTTCATAAACAAGATGTTTGCGTTATCTTTGGCTTTTCATTCTTATCCTGAATTTGAAAAACTTCATGAGTTCAGGCACATATGGTTTATCAGTTTGCAGATTTACTAAATCCACTTTTATTTTTCTAAAACGTTCTTTTAATTCATTTTCCTGCTTTTGAACAGCCTTTACGTATTTTTCTCGAATTGTTTTATTTGAAGAATTCACACTGAAAAAATCATTTGTTTCAGGGTCTCTCAAATGTAGTAAACCAGCGTTTGGTAGTTCGCTCTCAGATTGATCAATAATTCGTAAGGCAATAACATCGTGTTTTTTGGCAAGAAGCTTTAAACTTTCTTCGTAGTCTTCATCAAGGAAATCGGAAATGATAAAGATAATACTTCGTTTTTTTATCAACCTGTAAATATATTCAACTGCTTTTTTTATGTTTGTTTTTGCACTTTTGGGTTCGAAGTAAAGGATATCCCGAAGAATTCTCAGGGCAGATTTCTTTCCTTTCCTGGGTGGAATATATTTTTCAACTTCATCTGTGAAAAGAAGTAATCCTACTTTATCGTTGTTAGAAAGAGCAGAAAAAGAAAGAACAGCTGTAATCTCAGTGATGAATTCAGATTTTAAGTAACTTCTGGTTCCAAATAGGGTAGAGGCACTGCTGTCCACAAGAAACATTACATTTAATTCTCGAGTTTCTTCAAACTTCTTTATATAAGGATAACCATACCGTGCTGTTACATTCCAATCTATCTGTTTGAAACTATCACCGGTTTGATATTCCCGTACTTCAGAGAATTCCAATCCCTGTCCTTTAAAAAGGCTGTGATATTCTCCTGAAAAGAGCTCATTTACAATATTTCTAGTTGTAATCTCTATCTTTCTTATTCTTTTTAATATATCTGCTGTTTCCATTTTTGAGCCACCTGACTTCTCCTTCAACCGCCAGATACTGCAAGGCAAGCGAATTAACCCCTTTAGAAATCCTTATAATTTTTATCAACCCCGTATTTATCTAATTATCTAACGGGGTGAACACAAAAAAGACTCGAGTTCAGAGGAGTGTAACGAAACTGGACTTGAGTCTGATGACTTTTCATTCTGAACTAAGGATATAAGGTCCAGTCCAATTACATTCATTTTTTGACTCTTTATTTTTTTAATATTCAATATTCAATTTTCAATCTTTTTATGGTACTTCAATTTCATCAAAGAGTTTGTTGACTATATCTTCTTGTGTTATCTGCTCAGCTTCTGCTTCATAAGTAAGAATTATCCTATGACGAAGTATATCCTTCCCGATCGCTTTGATGTCATCAGGTGTAACATAACCACGATGATACAGGAAAGCATGTGCTTTTGCTGCTTGAGCAAGATAAATTGAAGCTCTTGGTGAAGCTCCATATTCAATCAAGTCAGCAAGTTCTTCCAGGTTCTTGAATTTCTGTGGCTCTCTTGTTGCAAAAACAAGATTGAGAATGTAATCTTTGATTTTTGATTCCATATAGATATCTTTGATTAATTCACGTATTTGAAGAATGTCGTTTGGTTTTACAACAGCTTTGGTGGTTATTTCATCGTTAGGAACCATCTTATCCATTATTTGTAGTTCTTCTTCACGGTTGGGGTAATCAATTAGAAGTTTAAGCATAAAACGGTCAATCTGAGCTTCAGGAAGTGGGTATGTCCCTTCCTGTTCTATTGGATTTTGAGTAGCCATGACTAAAAAAGGTTTTGGAAGTGGGTAAGTAGTATCACCTATGGTTACCTGTCTTTCCTGCATAGATTCCAGAAGAGCTGATTGAACTTTAGCAGGTGCACGGTTTATCTCGTCTGCTAGTATAAAGTTGGCAAAAAGAGGTCCCTTTTTTGGTAAGAATTCGCTGGTTTTCTGGTTGTAGATGAGTGTTCCAATCAAATCTGCAGGAAGCAGGTCTGGAGTAAATTGGATTCTTTTAAAACTTGCACTAATCGTATTTGCAGTAGTATGAACCATCAATGTTTTAGCGAGACCGGGAACACCTTCCAAAAGGATATGTCCATCAGCTAAGAGACCCACTAATATACGTTTTACAATGTATTGCTGACCTACAATAACCTTTTCGATTTCTTTGGTTATTTTATCAATCACTTCACTTTTTTCTATTACTTTCTGATTTATTTCCCCAATTTTCATTTTGCCTCCACTTCTATTTATTAATAATTTCTTTTCTAAAAACTTTTCCATCAACGTATTTGAAACAAACAGTAATGGAATCCTTATCAATATCCATTACCACATAAGAAGGTTTGCGACCTTTGTCGGATTTTTTTCTCAGATGTCCGGGGTTAATAAAATATGAATTTTTCTGTTTTTCAAAACTACAGGAATGAGTATGACCGAAGAGAAAGAAATCTGCTTCATTTGTAGTGTTTTTAAGATCTTCTATGTTATGGATTAATAGGAATTTCCAACCGGAAATTTCAGTTGTTTGAATAGCTTGTAAAGATTTGTTTAAATATCCGGGATGAAAAATACCGGGGATTTTAATTATTTCTTTTCCTTCAGTAAGGTCGAAATTCTCATCAAGGTCTTCATAATTATCGCCAAGATGAAAAATGTGGGTAATATTATCCTCGTTAGAGAAGGCTTTTCTCAATAAGACCTGATTCTTATGAGTATCCGATATAATTATAATTCTTTCCATTTCAAAACACTCCTATTTTCAAACCATAAAAATATAATACACATTAACAAATCGGTCTTATAAAACCCTCCTTATATCGTTTGTATTTTGGATATAAACGAAAATGAACTTAAAAAGTTACATTTTTTCTGGAGCGGAGATACCCATTAGATTAAGAGCAATTGCAACCACGCTCTTTATTGCAGAAATCAGGTATAACCTGCTTAGACTGAGTTCTTTATGTGTTACATCGATAATTTTATATTTCGCATAATATCTGTGAAATACACCGGCAAGGTCATGAATGTATCCTGCCAGTCTATGAGGTTCTCTGTGCTCTGCACAGGCTATTAATAAGGAAGGGAATTCTAACATCTTTTTAATAATGAATATTTCTTCGTCCTTATTAAGCTTCTTCAAATTCTTTTTATCGAAGTCTTTGAGGGTTAGCTTAGCTTTTTTTGCTTTTTTTAGAACACTGCAAATCCTGGCATGAGCATATTGACAGTAATAAACGGGATTTTCGCTGGATTTCTTCTTAGCAAGTTCGAGGTCAAAATCCAGATGAGCACTTGGTTTTCTGTTGAGGAAAAAGTAGCGAGCAGCATCTTTCCCAACTTCCTGGACAATATTATCCATTGTTACAATTTTACCAGCCCGTTTCGACATCTTAACAATCTTACCATGTTTAATGATATTTATATGTTGAAGATAAATAACTTCGAGTTTTTTTATATCATATCCTAATGCTTGGATAGCTGCTCTAAGTTTGGAAACATGAGCATGATGGTCAGGTCCAAGAACATCTAAGATAATATCAAACCCGCGTTGGTATTTGGTTAGATGATATGCAATATCCGGGACAAGATAGGTTGGATTCCCATCTGTTTTTATAAGAACACGGTCTTTTTCATCCCCGAAATCAGTAGAAGAGAACCAGATAGCATCATCTTTTTCGTATGTACAATTGGCTTCTGCGAGATAACTAAGAGCTTCTTCAAGTATTCCTTCCTGCCTTAGTTTTCGTTCTGACATCCAATTTTCAAAATTCACATCAAACTTTTTCAAGCTTGCAACTTGCATTTTATGTATTTCTTCTAATGCATAGTTCTTCATTCTTTCTAATCTGTCTTTTTCTGAGATATGGAAAAGTTTGGATCCATCAATAATGTTTAAATTGTTAGCTAGGTCTTTAATATATTCACCGTGGTAAGCTTCTGGTGGGAAATCTTCGAATCTTTCACCATGTAGTTCACGATATCTGAGTTCTAAAGATTCAGCAAGTATATCAACCTGGTTTCCAGCATCATTAATATAGAACTCACGGAATGCTTTATATCCTACAAATTTCATTATACGATATAATGAATCTCCATAAGCACCAGCACGGGCACTTACAATATTCAAAGGACCGGTTGGATTGGCACTGATAAATTCGAGAAGAACCTTTTTTTTCTTTCCGTATTTTGAGGAACCATATTTCTTTTTTACTTTGATAATATCTGCAAGAGCCTTATGATA
The DNA here is from genome assembly GCA_030628755.1 of Candidatus Cloacimonadota bacterium. Lineage (GTDB taxonomy): Bacteria > Cloacimonadota > Cloacimonadia > Cloacimonadales > TCS61 > JACNIV01. The sequence continues at coordinate 22,856 of DAOVQH010000001.1, forward strand.
TATACTATTAGCTAATCTGAGATTTATAAAACCCGGTCCAGCAATATTAACTGATTTGTAATTTCTTTTTTTATTAAGTATCTCCGCAAGCTTTTCAGCCATATTGCGGGGTTTCATTTTATTTTTCTTTGCATTCAGAAGTGCTACATTGGTAGAAAAATCTCCGTGTTCAATATTATGTGGAACCTCTACAGCAAAGTTCTCATTGAATTTTAAATTTAATTTGTCCAGACTATCTTTAATATCGGAAAATATCTTACTTTTTATCATCAGCTTTGTCTAATTTCCTTTTCATTTCTGGAGTTATTTTATACAAATCTTCAAGCTTATAATATTTCCTTTTTTCTTCACTAAAGATATGAACAATAATATCAGCAAAATCCAATAACACCCAGGTTGCATTTTCCATTCCTTCAACAGAAAGAAGCTGTATATTGTTTTCTTTTGCTTTTTGAATGATATTTTCAGCAATTGCTTTTATGTGTAATTCAGCTGATCCATGACATATTATTATTGAATCTGTAAAATCGGTTTTTCCTTTTACATCAATATGAATTAAATCCCCGGATTTCTTATCTGATGCCCACTCTATAATTTTCTTAACTGCTTCGTCGTGTTCTAATTCCATATTCTCCTATTTGAAATAATCTTTATAATCTCTTCCTAAAATTATTTGCATATCTTCAATTGTATTGGGATCAAGCGCGAAAATTCTTCTTTTTATACCAGTTATTTTCATTAAATATTTTAGTTTTTCTTCATCATCTTTTTTTATTACAATCAACGTCTTCCCATAAATGAACATGTCTCTTTCTACATTTTCCCAGGCAATTATATCCAAATTCTTAATATTCTTATTTATGAGATGCTCTTTTACATCTTTTGCTGCTCCATTAATACCACACCCATTTAGTATAGATATCTTCAACGAGGTCACTGCAATTTTATCTTCATTTATATTTGCTTTTTCTCTTTTAAGGAACAAAATAAAAAAAAAGCTTAAAATGATTATCAAGACCGTAATTGTTATTAACAACGCTTTTTTTTTAATGGAAGACAAATTATTTTTCGAGCTTCTCATTGTCAAATTGTTCTTTGAGCATTTTATAAGCTCTATCGAAGGATTCTGGGATAACCCGTGTACCAGCAGTAGAGGTCATAAAACTTACATCACCAGACCAACGGGGAACAATATGAACATGAAGGTGTTCGTCGACACCAGCACCAGCTGCCTTACCTAAATTAAGTCCTATATTGATTCCGTCAGGGGAGTAAACTTTATTAATAACTTTTTCACAGAGTTGTACTGTTTCAAATAAATCGGATAACTCTTGTTTTGAGAGATTGTTTAAGGCAGGAACGTGGCTATTTGGAACAACCATAAGATGACCGTTGTTGTAAGGAAATGTATTCATTATTACATATGTTAATTTGCTTCTATAAAGAATCAGATGCTTTTTATCATTTTCTTCAGAAGGCTTGATACAAAGAATGCATTTATTATCTTTTTTTGAAAGCACGTACTTTAAACGCCACGGAGAGTATAAAATTTCACACATAAGATCTCCTTACTTATCGTAGTAATCGGCTTTTTTCAAATACTCAACTTCTAATTTTTCAAGCTGTTCTATTGAATTTACTCCGGATGCTTCAATTATATCTTCCAGTAATATTGATGTTACCAGTTTTCCTACATTATTTATGATTTCAACTGTGTCGGTGAGATAGTATTCTTTTTGGATGTTATTATTATTTACTTTTTTTAGTGCCAAAAACAGACTTTGAGCATCGAAACAATAAATTCCGGTATTAATCTCCATAATCTGCTTTTCTGCTTCTGTAGCATCCTTAAATTCAACAATCTTTTTTACACTATCATTTTCATTTCGTACAATTCGTCCATATCTTAAAGCATCATCCATAATTGCAGTTAGAAGCGTACAGGCAGCATTGAGCTTTCGATGGTGTCTCAATATTTTTTCCAGAGTTTGATGTCTAAGCAGAGGAACATCTCCGCAGAGTACGAGAATATTACCTTCAAAATCTTTAAAAGTATCTTCGGTCATCATCACTGCATGACCGGTTCCGTTCTGTTCTTTTTGTGTAACGAATTTAATTTTATTATTTTCCGGAACTACATCTATCACGAGTTCCTTTTTATAGCCTACAACGATAACGATAAGAGTGCTATTTATTTTGTTTGCAGTTTCAACAACTCTGTTGATCATAGGTTTACCAGCGAGTTTAAAGATGACCTTTGGTTTATCAGATTTCATTCTGATGCCCTGACCGGCAGCTAAAATTATCGTTGCAATTTGTTTCATTGAATATCCTCGTAAATTTTTAAAATTTTCTTGTTTAATTTTGGATGAACAAATTCAGGGCATATTTCAACCAACGATCTCAGAACAAACTCCCTTTTATGAAGCTCCGGATGTGGTATAACTAAATAATCTTCTTTTATAATTTTATCTCCATATAATAAAATATCGATATCGATAATTCTTGGTTCCCATTTTTTTATGCGGATCCTTCTCAGTTTGGATTCTATTTCCAGACATTTTGTTAGAAGCTCTGCTGGTTTAAGATTTGTTTCGATTTTTAGGACACAGTTTAAGAACTTTGGTTGATTTGTATTACCAACAGGGTCAGTTTCAATTATTGTACTGCTTTGTAGAACATTTACTTGAGAAGATGAATTTAAAGCGGATTTTGCTTTTAGCATATTTTCTTTGCGGTTGCCTATATTTGAACCGAGACCTAAATAACAGACCATTTAACGACTTCTTTCCATTTCAAGTTCAACTGAACTCAGAGGACCATTGATCGGTACTGACGGTTTTTTTATTTTTACATTTGCCCAGATGATTCTTGGAAAACTTTCAAAAATTGAATCGAGAATTGTATTTGCACACTTTTCCAGTAGATAGAACTCTTTCTTTTCGAGTGTGTGTTTAATTATATTATACACTTTGGTGTAATCAATAGTATCTTCAAGGTGTTTTATTTCCTTGTCATGAGCAGGATCAGATTGGTAAGAAAAATCTACTATGAACCTTTGTCCGAGTTTTCTCTCTTCTGGATGAACACCATGATACCCGTAAAAAACCATTTCATTTAAATGTATTTTCATTGTTTCACCCTTTCAACTATTTCAAAATTAATACTATTTGCATATTTTTTATCTACAGAATGAATAATAATCCCACTTAAGAGTAACCCAATAAATGATAATAAAATCGAGAAATTCTCCGTTAGTCTGATTACGAATTTACTTATGATATAAAATATTATCATGCATATAATTGGGAATATAAAAATTAAAAACGAGGAAAATATTCTGACTCCGGGTGAAATATGCACTCTAACCATATCTCCAACATTCAGTTTAAGTTTATTTCTGATTTTATGTATGTTTTTTCTCTCATTTGCATGACAGATTCCTCGTAATGCACAGTTATCACAAGCACCTGTTTTAATAATTTCAATAAAGACAAAATTATCTTTTATTTCTTTTACAACCGCTATATCTTCGTGTAAGTCCATGTTTATATTTTTTTGATTTTTTCAATTAAGTCTGTTGTTGAAAATCCCTCTTTGAAAATTAAACTTTTCACAATACCGCCATTCTTCATTACAATATCTGAACCAACTATTTCTTCTGGTTTCCAATCACCACCTTTAACCAGAATATCAGGTTTAATGTGCTTTATTAGCTTGTATGGCGTATCTTCCTGAAAAATAATAATATAGTCGATTACTGTTAGACTGCTTAAAACGGTTGCTCTATCGAGTTCGGAATTAATAGGACGGTTCTTTCCTTTTAGTCTTTTAGCTGAAGCATCACTATTCAAACCGATGATTAGAATATCTCCCAGTTCTGAAGCTTCATAAAGGTATTTTATATGACCTGCATGAATAATATCGAAACAACCATTAGTAAAAACGATTTTTTTTCCGGATGCTTTTAAATTCTGTACAATTTCAAAAATTTCTTCCCAACTCTTTAATTTCATTCTACCTCACTGGATAATTACCATCAAAACAGGCATAACAATAATCTTGGGGCTTTGAAACAGTTTTTTTCAAATTCTCGATAGGAAGATATTGTAAAGTATCTGAACCAACAAATCTTCTAATTTCTTCGATTTTTTTACTGCTTGCTATTAATTCACTTCTGGTTGGAGTATCAATTCCATAAAAACAGGAAAACTTAGTCGGGGGAGAACCGATTCTGAGATGAACTTCTTTTGCTCCGGCTTTTTTTATCAGTTTTACGAGTTTCTTAATTGTGGTTCCACGAACGATCGAGTCATCAACTAGAACAACTTTTTTTCCATCAAAGAAATTAGGCAAAACATTGAATTTCTGATAAACACTTTCATCTCGGATAGTCTGTTCAGGTTCAATGAAAGTTCTTCCCACATAATGATTTCTAATCAAACCAAATTCAAA